>JBNLGO010000053.1:0-22084 GCA_050306095.1 Cyclobacteriaceae bacterium | reverse complement strand
GTGTTTTATGTTAATATTGATCATTCAATCCAACATTTAATGCTCGAAGGTAAAAATCGAACTTACGTTAAATCAATGACTAAGAGGTTTGATTTTACTATTCTTTGATCGTAAAATGAATATAGACCGCATCGTTATTTTTCAGTATATCATGATCTATTTCTCTATCAAATAAACGATTCAGGTTATTGCCAGCAAGGTCTTCCAGAATGGCATCTGTTTTGACCATATAATCACCATATTTTAAGGGCGTTACCGGTGTAAATTGAAGTGTTGATTCATGATTTGATATTGCGATGTCGCCTTCCAATGAATTACTATCAATATCGAAGAATTCAAAGGATTCCTTCAGCAATGCAAAATCCAGTTTTTCATGAAATTGGATGGATAGGGTTTGTTGTGAAGTGGAATAATCTATTGTCCAATGTGTAGGATTAGGAGAATGTTCATCCCTATCTGCAACAAAAAATTGTTTAACGTAGTTTTGACCAAGGGACAATCCATTGGCATCTTTCCAGTTAGAAGTTATGATCAACTGGTAGTTTTTATTTTTAATAAGTGGATTACCCTGTTCCCTATTTGGAACCAATTCCCTTTTGATCCTACCCGGATCCAGCCAAAGTGTTAGCAAGGTGTGATCCTTATTCCATAATTCATTCTGCAAATTCAGAAAGGATTGAACGGTATCTCCTTCTTCCAATAGGTATATATTTTCTAAGGAAGCCTGATAACTCATTGGTTGAGAAAACTCCAGGTACATTTTCAAGAGGTTTTCAGGAACCGTATCCGTAGAAGGGTAAATATGCAGTAATTTTGGTGGATCTGTCATCGTATAGTCAGGAATCTTTACTACCTGAAGTATTTGGCTTTTATGTTTGATTATATAGGATAATCCCGGTGTAAGTGGAATAATGGGATTAAACAGGTAGGACGAATCCGTTTCTATTATTTTACCCAGGATCTCCTGATCCATTTTGTTGTTTTCGATAAATACTTTGAGCTGTTCAGGTTTATTACCTGATTTTGGAATACATAAACCAACATACCTTCCCTCCTTTTCAATGATGTACTGCCAGTTTTCATTGATAGATTCTTTTGACTGACAAGTGAACAGTAACATTGGGAAAATTATCCATATAATTCCCCTAACGACCAGCCTGTTCCAATTACCCAAATTGGTGTTACGACATTTCATATATTAAAAAATGGAACTAATAAAACCCCTATTCTCTTGTTCGAAATTAACAAGGAAAAGGGGTTGAGAAAATTTACATATAGAATTACCGCTTAAATATCGCTATCTCTTAATTATAATATCCAATATCAGGTTATAACCACCTCTCATTGGCAGTCCAAAGATCCAAATCACCATTTGATTTACGCTGAAGAAGGACAAACGATTTATCGTCCAGCTTATCCATTTGTACCACATTGGTCATGGGATAAGAAATGAAATCTATACCATCTGTACCGGAATTTTCTTTCACAGGCTCAGTCAGGGATTTTTCAAAACTTGCCAGATCACTGTATTTGATTTTCATAATAGGTCTGCTCGAGTTGGACATAAAAATAAATGGCTGTCCATCTTTTTCCATCGTGATCATATCCAAAGGTGAATTGCGGTTCCCCATTTCAGCTACTGTTTTTCCTTTTACATGTGCACCGGATTTTAGGTTTTTCATTGGAAATAAAACCAAAGGTGTACATGTATAACTTGCAACTATATATTTCTCGCCATTCAATTCCGCCGTTGTGAAGGTTTTAATAGGAGAATGCGTTTCGTATTGTCCATGTGCTGCATGATAGATTTCAAGCGTTGCATGTTCTTCTTTGTCATTAAATGGGAATGAAATACTCCTGAAGGTTGATCCAAATTCCAAATTGGACAATCCACTTACCAATACTTTACCATCGTCGTACTGTAAATCAGAGATCGTCCAGACACGTTGAGATCGTCCCCATTTATCTTTTGCGTCTTCCGGTAAAACATTCGTCATCCCTGTTTTAGAAAAACTAGCGTCATCAAGTGCGACTGGTTTGATATCCGCTCCCTGTAATTTAAATAGCAGCGGCGTACCGTTTTCGGTATGAACTGCAAAATATATGTTTTTGGATATGGGGTTTACAACCAGGTCTTTAATGGTAATTTTATCCACCGTGGTACCTAAAGCTGCGGCTACCTTTTCGTCAAATTTGTTTACTTCAACAGAGATTTCGGCACTGTTCTTTTCAACATCTTTCGTATCAAGGGCATAAATAGAAGCACTTTTAGAATCGCCAATAAACAGGACACCTTCAGGGCCAAATGCCATCGCATTGATCGATTGTATACCTGTATCTCCCGTTTTAAAGTTGGCCTTGATGGTTGTTGTATTAAAAGCGGAAGAAATTGCTACAACAGCTAGAAGAACTGCCGACAAGATGAGTACATAGGTGTTTCTTTTCATGATTAAATATGTTAAATGGTTTTCACTAATCCAGATATAGTAAATTACTAATAATCAATAAATAATACAGTATTTTTTTGATGAATGGGTGTATTTGTTGGTGAGGTTTGTATGAACGGATAGTATGTAAAATCAGGCTGATTGAAAAGGACAATTGATCTGCTTATCGACATGATGAACAAGAGGATTTATATATATTTAAATAGTTTGGAAACTGTGGAAAACGATGTGACGATATTTATTCTATAAGAAAGAATAGTTTGCGTATGATTGGCTTTAGAATTTCTTGCAGATAACTCTGAAGTAGAATAATTACACCCCCCTTCGCCCCCCTCAAGGGGGGAATAGAGCGCATGAATTTCTTCCAGTTACAATTTCTAAGAAACTCAAGTTCAAAGAATATTAATATTTAAGTTTTAGTCACTAATGAGAATCACCACATTGAATGAGAATAGTTCGAGTATACTTTTTCTCAAATATTTTATTTCGGCAAAGCTCTAAAATCATTGAAGTTGATTTTTAGAATTTAGTCACTTATTATCATTCCCCCTTTGAAGGCCTGCCGGACGAGGCAGGGAGTTAGAGGGATGTATTTATAACTGTTTAAGAAATGTTAAAGTGACTCTTCCTAAAATAAGTTTACAGGTTAAAGATTTAATCCTGTTACTAATTTACACTTTTAATTAATCCTGTAATTGGTTCACAAGTGTACTAATTAGTTTCACATCAGCAATCAATTACACGTACAAAATTGAAGTGAAAATCAGCCATGAATCACCATGAAACAGCCATTAGTACAAATATTGGATATAATGCGAAAGATTAAATTTGGTTAAAAATCATCACCACCACCGAAGTCTCCACCTCCGTTATTACCTCGGTCCTCACCACCATTTCTTCCTCGTTTTTGGTTGAGCATGTAGGTGAATGAAAGGGTGATTTGTCTCGATCTCCATTGAAACTCATCTTCCGAATAGAAGTTGTCCAATCTCGTAGTTCCCCTATATTTCCGGGTATTAAACAAATCGCGTGCATTGAGATTTAAGTTTCCCTTACCTTTGAGCACTTTATAATTGGCTCCAAAGTCAACGGTGTATAATGCCAGGCGAGTTCCCTGGGTTCTTTTTTCCGGTGCCCGATATCTTCCTCTTAATTGCAAATCAAAATCCCCTACCTTGGCTTTAACTGCGGTTTGAAATTGCATGGTATATATATCCCTGCTTAAATCCTTTCCTTCATATTCGCCATCCACAATCGATCGGTAAAAATTAGCATTACCATTGATGAAGAGCCATTTGGCGGCATCCACAGTAAAGTTAGCCTCAATACCATAGGCATTTTCCAGGCCGATATTATAAGGCTTTGAAAAGGTAGTACCTAAGGAATCTCCCGGCAGGTATTCTACATATCGCACACGTTGCATTAATCCGGTAGTATATCGGTAATAGAAACCACCATAAATAGTTGCTTTATCCAGGTTCGTGAGATAACCTAATTCATAGGAATCTGTAAATTCCGGATTGAGATAAGGATTACCTGATCGGATATTTCGCGGGTCAGTATAGCTATAAAATGGATTTAGGTACCAAAATCGAGGCCGGCTAATTCGTCGACTATAGGATGCCTGTACTGTATTATTTTTGGTGATTTTATAAGAAAGAAAAGCACTTGGAAATAAGTTCAAATAGGAACGCTCATTCTCTTCGTTTGACTCCCTCTGGAAAGTGGTGATAACGGTATTTTCCAGGCGCACACCTAGCTGATAGCCCCATCTTTCCATTTTATTTTCAAAAATGGCATATCCAGCCTGCACATTTTCATCATAAATAAATTGATTGCTAAATCCTGCCAGGGAAACCCATTCACCCTGTCGATTAAGCGAATCAACATTGTAATTGCTCTTGATCTCTCTGATTGTACCGCGATAGCCGGTTTCAAACTTTTTGTTTTTTGTAATCGGATAGGTATAATCTGCCTGGATCAATATGTTTTTATCTCCCTCCTTATTAATGGATCTCTGGAAACGGCTTGGTATATCACTGATGAGTTTATCAGTTTCTTCCATGGTAGAGCTTTCGGTCTCGCTGTTGTTTCGATACTGAAGATCTACCACTAACTCATGGTCGTCCCCAACAAAAAGCTTTTTATAAGTCAACTGATATTCATAGTTGTCATCATCTTCCAGTTCCCGCTCATGGCGCTGGGTATATCTCGCTAATTCATCTAGCGAGTTATAATCTTGATAAAAAATATTGGTCAAATTTTCTTCATCGGAAATTCGAATTACCCCGGCAGCAGTAATAATATCTTTATCAGTAATATAAAAGTCTGTTCCTGCCCTGAAACTATTGGACCACCCCCCTCTTTGTCGATCTCTGTTTGATCGCGTGATGTAGCTGGTATCTTCATTGAAGAATTCCTGGTAAGAATGTCCCCCTCCCGGTGTTTTGTCATATTCAATACCGTAATTGAAAAAAAGATTGAATCTACCAGTACGGTAATTTACATTTCCTGAAAGACCAAGTTCCAGAGGTACACCTACATTACCCGTAAACGCCCCGTTTAGGCCTTTCTTGCGATCTTTCTTTAAAACCAGGTTAATGATCCCTGTTGTACCCTCTGCCTGGAATTTAGACGATGGGTTAGTGATCACTTCTACCTTTTCAATAATGTTACCCTGAAGTTGTCGGAGTCCGTCTGTCCCATTGATTCCTAAGAGACCTGATGGCTTTCCATCAATTAAAATCTGAACATTCTCATTTCCTCGTAAACTGACATTTCCTTCTACATCCACATTGACTGAGGGTAAATTATCTAGTACATCCGCGGCATTTCGTGATATATTATTAGGATCCTCTCCAACATTGAAAATTCGTTTATCGAGCTCTAGCTGCATTTGTGCCCGATCTCCTTGTACCAAGACCTCTTCCAGCAAGTCTGTCGTTTCAGCGAGCTTTATGGAGCCCAGATGGATATCTTTATTGTTTACTTCAACATTTGAAATGACTTTTTCCTCATAGGAGATGTAGGTCACCTTTACATAATACTTTCCATTTGACACGCTTGCCAGGAAGTTTCCGGATTCATCAGAAACAGCCCCGGTGACCAATGATGAATCGGATTGATTAAATACTGCCGCATTACCAAATGAAATGGGTGCGTTATTTTCGTCTTTAATCATACCTGTAATGGCATGTTTTTGTGCAAAAGCCTGTAGTGACAGGGTAATAATTAATCCTCCAAGTATAAATAGTCTTCTCATTCTATCATTATTTGTGTCAAATATAAAGGGCAAATCTGATGAGAATTTGAAGTGGGTAGTCTATTGACGTCCGCTAGAACAAAATATTGACCGTGTGTAAAGAATCAGTGTAAGAATAGATGATTTGGAACCCATGCAGGTCACAAATTTTCTTTACAATGGAAAGGCCCAATCCCGTACTATCGGCGCTTTGATTACTCTTTTTAAATCGCTTAAAAAATTCGTCGGTGGATACCTCTGGTTGTGCGCCATTATTTCTAACGGTCAATCTTTCATTACTAAGTTCCAACCAGATTTTTCCATTAGGTATATTATGGCGAATGGAATTGGAAATTAAATTATTCAGTAATACATCAGCCAGATATTGATTGATATGAATGATTACCTCGTCCTCAATAGATGTTTCTAATGAAAGGCTCTTCATGGCAATTAACTCCTGAAACACCTCTATACTGCTATTGAGCTTTTTACTGAGGTCAGTTTGTTCTGAATTATCGTACTCTTCATTTTCCAATTTTGTCAGAAAGGTCAACGAATTATTGACGGAAGAAAGCTTGTTAGTGGAATTTTGAATGGCATTGATGTAATTGGCCTGCTCCTCTGTGATATTGGTTCCCATTAATAATTCCAATTTACCCCGGATTACCGCAAGGGGAGTTTGTATCTCGTGAGAGGCGTTTTCAGAAAACTCTTTTAATGATCGGTAATCATTTACCGCTTTAGTGGTCATTTTTTCCAGGAAACGGTTTAGTAAGTTGAACTCGCGTGTATTTACCTTGTTAAATTGCAATGGGTGTTGATCTTTGATATTAAACTTATCCATTGCCTGCAGAGTGATGTTAAAGGGACGCAAGATGATTTTTGATATCAGGGTGCTTAATACTGCTACAATAATGATAATGATAATAGCGATGGTAATCAACGATGACTGCACCCCTTCCTGGATTTCATCGGGCTCAGCTACAAAATTTTCTGCTTGAATGTAGTAGTGTTTACCATCAATTTTAACTGATTTTCCAATAATCATCTTTCGGTCTTCCCCCCTACGTCTCGGTGGAAAAACACCAGTTGTATCTTTGCGAAATCGCTCAATAACCGGATCATTGATATCAAGCTCTTTCACGATAATGCTGGAATTTATTTGTAATTCATTTACTGGAATACCTTGTTGCAATTGTTCTTCCGTAGTCATAACCCACGCCCGAAGCTTCATGTGCGCTTCATTATCTACATTGTGCATGATTTCCCTAAACACAATTACTCCTCCTACCACCAGCATAATGGCGGTAAACAGGATAAACCAAATTGTAAATTTAACAATGAGTTTCATGATATATTGGTATTAAACCGATACCCAAGACCATACACCGTACTGATATAATCCTTTCCTTTTGCATGTTGAATTTTCTTGCGCAGGTTTTTTACATGTTGATATACAAAATCAAAATTATCCAGGTTGTCGGAAAAATCTCCCCAAAGGTGCTCTGCGATGGATTGTTTTGTAAGAACACGATTTTTATTGGTTAAAAAGTAAAGCAACAGGTCAAATTCTTTTTTCGTCAGATCAAGCATATCATCATTTACAGTAGCTTCATGATTTGCTATGTTGATCCGTATTTCATTGAATTTAATCTGGGTATCACCTTCCAGATTTTTACGGCGGAAAATTGCCTGTAATCGGGCGTTTAATTCGGGAAGGTGAAACGGCTTTGTCAGGTAATCATCAGCACCAAGGTTTAAACCATTCACCTTATCATCGAGCGCATTCTTGGCAGAGATAATTAAGATACCACTTTTAATATTTCTTTGTTTCAGTTCTTCCAGCAACTTGAGTCCATTGCCATCCGGTAGCATGATATCCAACAGTACACAATCGTATTCAAAAGCTGCCAGCTTATCCTGCCCTTCCAGATAAGTGCCAGCACGCTCGCAAACATAGCCTTCTTGTTTGAGGTAGTTCAGCATGTTTTCTGCCAGGTCAATATTGTCTTCTACGATCAGTACCTTCATTTCACTCCAAAATACTAAAATCAATCTGAAGTAAAATTGAAGTTGGAAAATATCTGTGAAAATGAAGGATTTATAAAACTGTTAGGACCGGTAATTATGAGAAAATAGTAGAAGTGTTTTTAAAACAAAACTCATAAACCGCTGTAAATAAATTAGTTTACACTGTTTATTAAATTAATAGTTGTCAAAACAGAGGAGTTGGAAGCTGGAAGACAGAAGATGGGAGTTTGATGAAGGAAGACGAAGACGCTGGCTAGTATTCCACAATATTCATTGTCAACCTAATTTATGAGAAGTCATTTATGAGAAGTCACAATGCCCAATGCCCATTGCCTAAAATCATCGATTGCCAAGGTTTGCAACCATTGGCAATGCTTTCCATCTGAATGACTAATTCCCACTATTTTCAAAGTGCTTTTGATCTTCGGGGTATAGGGTTCCTTCCTCGATATAGCGCTGTGCGTTAATGGCCGGCCTGGCATAAATTTCATAAAAGATACTGCGAAGCTCTTCCTGATCCCCATCCATCTTAGCTAATTTATCTTCAACTATCCCAATAAATTTTTGCTGCTCAGCTTTCGTATATTTTGTAAAATCCGGAGAGTTGTTTTCAAAGAGATCTTTCGCAATATAATTGGTTGGCCATAGTTTGTAACCTCGAATAATTTGATCGTCGATCAAATGTCGGATCAATGCACATTTTTCATTTTTATGCATGTCTTCCGGAAGATGTTTTATCTCTTCAATAATCGGCTGGCCAAAATGAATGTTGATCCGACCTTTGTACCCAAGGATACCATTCTTCATCGAATCTTCATCTTCCTTATGTTTTTTCTTATAACCACCTAAAAATCTATTGCCATATAGCGACCGAACTTTCTCCACATCACAAGGATCATATTCATAAGAGATTGCGATAGGTGTAATATTAAGCTCTTCAAAATGTTGATTGAATGAATCACCTGAAGCCAGTGCCAACATGCTTATCAATCCTTGCTGTGTCACATCATTTCCGTCTTTCGCCCTTCCTTCCCTTTGGGCGATCCATACCGAATGATTTCTTTGAGACAACACATAATGAATATATTGGGAAAGCTGTTTGGAAGCTTTTACCAATTCACGCAAAGAGAGATTACGTTTGACGATAAAGCTTTTTGTAAGGCGCAAGGTATCTCTAATCCAGGGTTCCTGAATCAGGTTATCTCCAATGGCTACTTCAGGAGAATTAAAATTGCTATTGGCTAATGCAAAGGTTGTCAATGAGGGGTCAAGTGTGATGTCACGATGGTTGGATATAAATAGACTTGCTTTATCCTTTCTAATATTTTCAACTCCGGTATAAGTAAAGCCATCACTGGAACTTTCCAATATTTTCGCTACAACATGACGTAGGATAATATTCTGAAAATCGAAGATGGTTTTAAATTGTCCCATCTGCTCTATTAAAGAATCGCTTGTTTGACCAGGAAAAAAATTCTCAATCAATTTGACAATGGATGGATGTCTGAAGAGACGATTGGCCACTTCATACATTTCTTCATCTCGGAAAGGTCGAATGTCGTCAAACTGTTCATCACTGTATTGTTTCATCCCACAAAGATACGTACAACGAAGGTTTAAACATAATTGAAATTGAATCAAACCCTATTAATCACGCTTTAATAAGGAGCTTTTAACCTGTAAAAAGTTTAGGTTTGCTCATATTGTTAGCAGAATTTAGACAAGGCTAAAACTGACCACCTTTCAATCAATTAACAGTGTTTATATCCCTATATAACAGATGTTTAAACACTGTCAATTAAATAATAAATTTAAGAATAATTAATCCGGAAGTTTTATTTCACATCGATGGCCATGTAAAACCTCCATGGCTTCCCGCATGTCAAAGTGTTGTTTTTTGTGTCGGATATCTTTTTGATATTGGCTGTTATAATTTTTTCGATAGATCGCTTCTACAAAGCGGCGTACCTCTTCTTTCGTTTCCAATATCAATCCGGGCACTTTGGTCAATTGATCGTTATCATCTTTAGCTACCATGGTGAAATAAGAAGTATTCGTATGCTTGGTAATTCCCTTCTTTACATTTTCAGCAACCACCTGGATACCAATTTCCATGGAAGAATTACCTACATAGTTTACCTTGGCCTTCATGCTTACCAACTCCCCTACCTCAACGGGTTCTCTAAAAATTACATTATCGATGGCAACCGTAACACAGTACATTCCCGAATGTTTACTCGCGCATGCATAGGCTACCTTGTCCATCATGGACAGCAAGATGCCCCCATGAATCTTACCACCAAAATTGGCGTAGCTGGGGATCATTAATTCTGTTACTGTTGTTTCTGAGGATTTTGAAGTTTTTGACGTCAATGGTTTGTTCGTTTTATTCAGCTCGCAAAATTATACCTAAAACCATTAATTAAAAAATCACACCCTGAGATCTACTAAAAGGCAATACTAAACTTCAAATATCCCCATTGATGCGTTTTGGCCGTTGAAAACTCCTTACCTGTAAAGTGCTGCCCGGCAGTTAACCGGTATTTCTGGTACTGGATATTTATTCCCATTTCCATTTCAGGAACCAGGCGACGAATAGATTGAAGATTATAAAATGAATCTCGACGGATAATCCCTCCTTGTAAGGTTGCATTGTAACCGATGAATCTCAATTGTGGCTTGGCGAAAAAAAGAACGAATATTCTTTTATGACCTGATGATTTTATCACCATTAAATTATTAGGAATTATCCCAACTTGAAAAGTCATTCCGACAGCAGCATCCGTATATGGTAATCCGAGACGAGCATCTACCCAATTGTGAACAGTTGCATATCGCCATTTAGCCAATTGCTTTTCTAATCGAATCCTATAATAGATTAATGGGCTACTCCCAATTTGGCGGTTCCACCCTTGGATAGCATCACTTTTAGCCAGTATGCTATGAAAGCCATTTTGAACCTCTTGCCCAAAAGCATATTTACCAATTACTCCCACCCCTATTTCAGATAACAAACACAACCCAATATCCTGGTTGATGAAAGCTTGGCGATAATTCAGAATACCATAGCTTGAAAATGGCCGATCTCCTTCTACTAATGAATCCACCTGAAGAATGGGAGTAAAAATATCGTGTTTAAATCCAATGCCTGAAATTGCCGAAGTAGCTTTAGGTAACTGGACCATTATTTTACTCAAAGGATTGTCATTAAGACGTTGATGGGTATAATTGATTTCAAACCCATTGGTATAGTAATAATCCGTTTTATTGGTAATGTCATTGGCCCAGGTAAAATCCAATAAACGATTGCTCTCATTATTAAAGTAATCCCACTCAATGATCTGTCCTTGAGTACAATATACATTCATCAACATCACCAGCCCTACTATACAATTCCTCCACATACCCTATCATTTGGCTAATTATTACATAGCGAATATTTCAGTATTTAATTTACTGAACCATATTCCAAGAAAGTTACAGGTTGAATGCCAGGAGAGGCAATTGTTTGGATTGCAAATGTACAAAAAATAAACAGTGTAATTGAATAATTAGCAGGAAATTAAGTCAATGTAATTTCCTTAAGATCCCTAAAATTTTTACTATTCAGATCATTGAAAACCCACAACAAAATGCTGGCTATTCTACTAATAAACAACCTATTCAAACATCAACATATTATTTATTGTTACATTAATGGAATAGAATTCCCATCAGAACTATCTAGTAGATAATATGGATAAGATTGAAAACATTGAATTAAAATACCTTACCCTAAAGGATTACAAAGAGTTAAAAGGCGCTATGATAGAGGCCTATTCTTCTATGCCCGGATCGTATTGGAAACAAGACCAGATTAAAAATCTAATCAAAAAGTTCCCCGAAGGTCAGGTGGTATTAAAGGTCGATGGAGAGATTGCAGGATGCGCCTTATCCATTATCGTTCAATACGATCAATTTGGGGATCAGCACACGTACAAGGAAATCACTGGTAACTACACCTTCAACACCCATGTGAAAGATGGTGATGTACTCTATGGCATTGATGTTTTTATCAAACCAGATTACAGAGGGTTACGGCTTGGCAGACGATTATATGATTACCGCAAAGAACTGTGTGAGCAGCTTAATCTGAAAGGAATTGCTTTTGGGGGCAGAATCCCCAATTACCACAAATATTCGGAACAGATGACGCCGAAGGAATACATTGAAAAAGTACGTTTGAAGGAAATACATGATCCGGTATTGAATTTTCAAATGTCCAATGATTTTCGGCCCACCAGGATTTTAAAAAAGTACCTGGAGGGCGATGAGGCCAGTAAGGAATTCGCTGTACTCCTGGAATGGGATAACATCTATTATGAAAAACCCCAGGTGAAGCCTTCACTCACCAAAAAGGAAATCCGTCTGGGGTTGGTGCAATGGCAAATGCGATTGTATCAAAACCTGGATGAGCTCATGCAGCAGGCGGAGTATTTTATTGATGCCGTGTCGGGATACCGAAGTGATTTCGCCCTCTTCCCGGAGTTTTTTAATGCACCATTGATGGCCGAATACAATCACCTCTCAGAGGCAGAAGCTATCAGAAAGCTGGCTGAATTTACCCCCAGTGTTAAAAACAAATTTGCCGAATTATCCATTTCCTATAATATCAATATCATCACCGGCAGCATGCCTGAAATAGTGGATGGTGTGTTATACAATGTGGGCTATCTATGTAAAAGGGATGGCTCAATCGAGCGATTCGAAAAGCTGCACGTCACCCCAGATGAAGAGAAGGTATGGGGATTACAGGGAGGAAAAGAGTTGCAAACATTTGACACCGACTGCGGCACGATTGGCATTCTTATCTGTTATGATGTAGAGTTTCCAGAGCTCAGCAGGTTATTGGCCGATCAGGGTATGGACATCTTATTTGTTCCTTTTTTGACAGATACACAAAATGGATATTCCCGGGTTCGGAATTGTGCTATGGCGCGGGCTATTGAAAATGAATGCTATGTAGCCATTGCTGGAAGTGTGGGCAACCTTCCCAAAGTCCATAACATGGACATTCAATTTGCCCAATCCATGGTGTTTACACCTTGTGACTTTTCATTCCCGACCAATGGCATTAAGGCAGAAGCAACACCTAATACAGAAATGATATTAGTAGTGGATTTGGATATAAACTTATTAAGGGAATTAAACACCTTCGGCAGCGTGAGAAATTTGAGGGATCGAAGGAAGGATATTTACGAGGTGAGAAAAATAAACCCAAAATCGAAAGGAAAAAAATAATGCCGGCAATTACCGGCATCATGAAATTATTCGCTTTTTTCTTCTTTTGGCTTGCTCCATGGTGGGGTGATGCTGTTCATTCTTGCATAGGCAATCAACTGACCAAGGTGCTCATTAGCATGGGATAACCCAATAAATGCAATAGACATTTGTGAAAATTCACCAAAAGGAGTCTGAACCTTTTCAGCTAGTTGATCATCTTCAATGCCTTTTACAGCCCCAATCAAAACTTCATATGATTGTTTTAGCTCTTTCATGATCTCATCTTTTTCGGTTAGATCTTTCTCAAGGGTTTCCATGTTTACTCCTTCAGGAATAGTCCCACCAATTTTAGAACCAAAGAAATAATTAGCACTAATTAAATGGGTTAACACACCAGCAACAGACCTAACCCCTTCTTGAGGTGCCCAGGAAAACTTGTCTGCAGGAATAGCTTCCGCAAGTTCCTTAATATGACCGGAAGCATAGGCGATATTTCCGGACGCTTCATTTTGAAACTGTTTCTGCGCAAAAAGCTGCACTGAAACAAACATTAGTGTAATTAATAGTAGTTTTTTCATGTGTGGTAATTTATTAGTTAAATTGAAATTAATAAAATTCAAGGTTGACACCGAATTGCAACCCTATTGTTTTAGTATGGTTTTATAAAATTGGCATTAATTGTTGACATACTTCAAAATTCGAGTAAGTAATTTGCAATTTTTTGAATCGCGTCTTTCGCTTCTGGCATTCCCCTAAACATATGCCACCAGTGAATCAACCCGTGCCAGGTTTGCAAGTTTACATCTACTCCTGCTTCTTTCGCTTTTATCACTAACCGTTTGGTGTCGTCAAAAAGCACTTCACTCTCGCTTGCCTGAATGAGCATGGGAGGAAGTGATGCGAGGTTTCCGTATAGAGGTGATATATAAGGATCTTTCAAATCATGTTTGTTAGCATAAAGGTTTGCCCACCTTCTCATTTCAAATACATCCAGAAAGCGATCATTTTGATTAGACATTCGGTCATCATCATGATTGACCAGGTCTACATATGGAGATAGCAAAACACTCGCTGATGGAAGAGGCTCATTTTCATCTTTCAATTTCAATTGCAAGGATACTGCCAGGCCACCCCCTGCCGAATCACCAACCAATAAAATATCCTTAGGATCATATTTTTTCTCATTGATCAAATATTGATAGGCAAAATAGGCATCATTTAATGCGTGAGGAAATGGATATTCGGGTGCTTTGCGATAATCAATCAATAAAACCGGAATGCCTGACAATTGACTTATCTTTCCCGCCAAACCTCGATGTGAATGAGCTGAACCAATGACAAACCCACCTCCATGTAGGTAAAGGATTACCTTAGTTCTTACATTTTTATCAGGAGATATAAATTCGGCACCAAACTCTCCCAAATCTAATTTTTCACGATGAACGCCCCATGGCAATGTTGAAAATATCGTAAATGTTTCTAGCAGCGCCCGAAGATGATTAGTGGGAGGAAGCTTCCATTTCATGGGCACACTCATGAGGTTAATGGTATTTTTTAATATTTCATGTTTTAACGAAGGCATCTCACTTCAACTTCTTTCGAACATTAACAACACCTTTGATGAATATAGGAATCCATCCTATCACCGGAATAAAGTAAAATATCAAAAATGGATCTCGTAAAAGTATTGGAAACAACTGCCAGAATCTCATTTTAAACGGCCTTGTTTCCTTGTATTTTTTCCAATGACGTTTGAATTCTGAAAAACTAAATGGCCATCCAAAAGGATAAGGAAAAGGAAATTTTGTGATGTTTTTGAAAGTCACTTTAATAAACTCTAACCAATGGTAAGGTGAGCTACCATATTCTTTTACCGCTTCATTTAAGCCTGCCTGCATTTCTTCCCTGATCCGATTTCGAATGACATCTAACTCTTCAAGGCTTAGTTCATCAATATCTTTGTCCGTCATTTCATAGGCTTTGATTCGTCTGCCAAGCACATAGGTTAATTTGGCTGGGAAAGCACTATAAAAAAACCAGGGTTGCAAAAATAAAAATGGAGTGGCCAGACCAATTGGGATATAGGGAATACCAATTTTATTAACCAATCTATTAAGCCAGGGCCAGGAATAAGCTAATGGATTAATATACTCACCATTGACCGAATAGATGGGAATGATGTCTGTTTTGTACTTAATCGACATGGTGATGAAAGAGGATGAAAACCGTTGTAGCTGATACCTTTTATCAAACCCCTTCCCTATCCCAGGAACCCCTTCCGGATATATCAGAAGATTTTTTTCATTCTGATGTAGCATCGTTTCAAAATTCAGAAAAGACGCATCTACAGAGCCGACAATTTTCCAGATGTTCTCATATAAAAAAGGATTCATCAGTCGGGATTCGCTTAGCATGGGTGAAGTAAGAGGTCTGACACTATCTTTATTATAGCTGGTCATTTCATTGATGCCTTCCGTCAGCATAATCGCATCCCATGGAAAAGCCATGCCCGAATGGTTACTTGCCAGGATCAGTGGGCGCTCCGGGTTATTTCTTTTAGGAAAATTTTCAAAACCAATATATCGAGGTCGAAAATAGTAGTGCTTGAAATAATCAATTAAATAGTGGGAGATAAATTTTGTAAAACCAGGATCATAATACTCATCAATGATATGAAGGTTGTTTTGCACCTGGTCACTTAAATCTTTGTACCAATGGGATTTCGATTCGGTTTTTACCTGTTCCTTCATTTGATTTGATAAGTTATTAAATATAACCACATTGAGAATAAATCTAAGTGATTTTAATCGTAATTTAATTACGCAAAAAAGGAACATTTTAATAGTAAGATAAGTTTTGAGTGCAATGGAAAAGGTGTACGATTACATTATCATTGGTTCGGGTTTTGGTGGTAGCGTAAGTGCTATGCGTTTGGCAGAAAAAGGATACACTGTACTCGTCATAGAAAAAGGAAAAAGGTTTAGAGCAGAGGATTTTCCAAAATCAGATTGGAACCTTAAAAAATTCCTTTGGCTCCCAGCATTGCGTTTTTTTGGATTTCAAAAGCTCACCTTCTTTCGTCAAATAACCATTTTGAGTGGTGTCGGCGTTGGTGGTGGTAGTATTGTATATGCCAATACGCATATGGTACCTGGAGATCTTTTTTTTGATAATCCTGCCTGGTCTCATTTAAACAATTGGAAAAAGACCCTGATGCCATTTTATGATGTTGCTAAAAAAATGTTAGGAACCAAGGAATATACCAGGTTACATAAGGAAGATCACTTGCTGGAGGAAGTAGCTACTGAAATGGACAAAAAAGAATCCTTCTCCGGAGTTAATGTGGGTGTGTTTATGGGCGATCCCGATACAAAGGAAGACCCCTATTTTAATGGACATGGACCGCTAAGACAGGGTTGTCGCGAATGTGCCGGATGCATGGTGGGATGTCGATACAATGCGAAAAATACATTGGACAAAAACTACCTGTATTTTGCAGAGAAAAATGGAGTAAAAGTTGTGGCGGAAACTCTTGCCAATAAAATTGAATACCTCAATGGAGAATATATTGTCCATACCCAATCAAGCACTCGATTTTTTAAGAAGAGGCATGTTTACAAATCCAAAGGTCTTATCATAAGTGGCGGAGTATTAGGCAGTATGGATATTTTATTAAAGCAAAAATACAAGTATAAAACCTTACCTAACATCTCTGATACGCTTGGGTCTAATATCAGAACTAACTCCGAATCTCTTTGCGGTGTGAGCAATGCCAATGTAAAACTGAATAATGGAATCGCCATCAGTTCTTATTTCAATCCTGATGACCATACGCATATAGAAGTGGTAAAATATAATGATCAATCAGGAGCAATGGGCAGGCTGGGAACCTTGGCTGTAGGTGGTGGTAATGGTATTGTACGTACGATCAAGTTGATGCTACAAGTTATCCGACATCCTATTCGCTTCTTAAAATTGACATTTAATATTAGAAAATGGGGAGAAAACTCCATCATCTTTCTGGTCATGCAATCATTGGATAACAGCATGCGCATGATGTGGAAAAAGGGAATCTTTGGAAGCAGAATGGCATTCCGCAACGATAAAGCTTCAAAAGTACCCGCTTATATACCTATCGGTCAGGAAGTAATGCACCGATACGCTAAAAAAGTAAATGGCATTGCTGCTAATGTATTGCCGGAAGTGCTCATGAACATGCCTATGACCGCGCACATTCTTGGTGGGTGTCCCATGGGAGTAAATGATCAGGAAGGTGTCGTTAATAAAAATTTCGAAGTGTTTAACTACCCCAACATGTATGTATTGGATGGTTCAATCATCCCATGTAACCTGGGTGTAAATCCAAGTTTGACTATCACCGCACTTTCAGAATATGCGATGAGTTTAATTCCTGAAAAACCAGGAAATACCAAACAAAAATTAGAAGACCTTGTTAACTTGCCATCTTCTCAAGTTTACCACAAGCCTATATGAAATTGAAATTACTTCCTTGCGTGTTCCTACTATCTATGTTTCTGATTTCTTGTGAAGAAATAGAAACACCCATAGATAGCGGTAATGCAGATTTTAGTCAATACCTCTCCGTAGGTAACTCACTTACTGCGGGTTATGCCGATGGTGGTCTTTACCGTGAAGCACAACTCCAATCCTACCCTGCAATTCTGGCTGGTCAGTTAGGCGTTAATTTTACACAACCCCTTATGCCAGAGGGAAATGGCTCCGGGTATTTTTACATGACCAATTATAGCAATGGAATTCCGAGCTTTAACTTCCTTTCTCCAGACCCAAATGCATTTAATAAAGTAGTTGGCAATTTCCAAAACCTCGGAATACCAGGTATTGGGGTAGTTGATATTAACAATCCAACTTACGGCATGAAAAACAATAAACCATATTTCTATCGAATTCTGGAATCTGGCACAGAATCAAACACCACGTATCTTGACGTCATTCAAAGTAAATCGCATACCTTTTTTACCTGCTGGTTAGGTAATAATGATATCCTTGGATATGCTTTAGATGGTGGTTCAGCCGAAGGTTCAAAACTGACAGATGTGGCAGTTTTTGAGCAAAATTATCAGTTGCTTATGAATGCGCTCACTGCTAATGATGCTAAGGGAGTATTATTAACGATACCCGATATTTCTATAATCCCCTACTTCAACCTTGTCAGTAATCATAACTTTCCAAATCTTGATGAGGACTGGTTAGCTGATTTAACCGGTATCTATGAAAAGTATAATGTAGCAGTTGCTTCATACAATGAAGAAATTGAAAATAATGCTGCATTAAGTGAGCAGGAAAAGAAAGCATTAAAAAGACCATTCATAAAATTTTCTCTGGAAGGCCCGAATGCTTTTGTTGTCATTGACAATACTCTTCCCGGAGGCCCTTTAAAAGATAATGAAGGCATTGAGCTTCCAAATATGAGACACCTGGTCAATGGTGAAAAAATCACTTTGGATGGAGCATTTGAGATGATAGACCCTTCTAAATTATCAGGAACTTTTAGCCCTTTAAAAGATGAATTTGTGCTGACCCTGGAAGAGCTCAACAATATTCAAGAACATAAAGTAGCTTTCAATAACATTATCAAAAGTTATCAAAAGACAGATCAGATAGCTGTAATCAATGCAGATGAATTCCTTTCAGAATTTGTATCTGGTAAAGTCATTGATGGTGAAGAGATTAGCACCACCTATATCGAGGGTGGATTATTTTCATTGGATGGTGTACATCTCACGCCAAGGGGGTATTCCATCGTCGCCAATTCAATCATAGAGACGATCAACCAATCCTTTTCAGCCAATGTACCAAAAGTAAATACAACGAATTTTCGTAAGGTCTTGATACCTAATTAGGCATGTAGTTTGTTTATAAAAAGAAAAAGTAGAATATTGGAAACTTGGATTTAAAATCATGACCTATTTTTTTAAAAGGGCGGAGATATTTCTGGCCATTGGATGTGTTGTATTCCTTGGAGTCTGCTGGATGAATAACCCTGAGTTAATCATGATATTCATTGTTTTCGTTGCGCTTCTAGCCTTGCTCAACTTTTTATTTTTCAAGCAAATTGTCCAAAGATCAAAATATAAATTCACCTTTATCCCGCAGCGGGTGTTCACTTTATATGGCTTTTCTTCCACAGCAATTACCCTATGCTTAATAGGAGTGATTTTCCGTCAAATGTACCTGGATGGAGCTAATCTATTATTGCTATTCGGAATGGGAATGTTGTCCATCAGTATCATCATTCATACACTTATTTATAGTATCGGTAAGAAAAGTAATGCTGTAAAAGTGGTGAAGCGGCTATTTTTATATTTCATGGTAGCGGCATTTTTCTATTTCGTACCCAATAGCTTATTCGTATATCTAAATCTGAGAAAGTACCCGGATTATGCGAAGATCATAGAGCAATATCTGGACAATCCTGATGATATAGAATTGCGCCTGCAAGTAAATGAAGCTAGAAAAGAGCTGGTGAAAAAAGATTCAATCCCGCAGCAATAATTCTATTGTAATATAATCCCATTTACTAAATGGTATATTTATTGTAAATATTTAGTAATTTTTTAGATCTAAATATTATGATATGAATATGCAAAAGTTAATCTATTCTTCATTTATCGTACTGTTGATAACTATTTCCAATTTGTATGCACAGGTACAAAAGGCACGGTTGCCTCGTATCATTAATGTCCCTACAAAATCACACATATACCCCAATTTAACCAGTGATGAGTCCTATATGCTCTTTTACTCCAATTATTCCAATACGGGAAATTATGAATTGAAATACACCAAGAAATTAGGTCCGGATTTATGGAAAGAACCAGAGTATATCCAATATATTTTAAAACCTCATAATGATCATTTTGCCAGTTTTAATGTAAGTCCTAATGGCAAATACCTGTTATTCTCATCCTATCGGGCGAAAGGTATTGGAAAGTACGACATTCTAATTTCAGAAAGAAGTGGTGATCAATGGTCGCAACCAACGAACCCGGGAAAGCCATTGAATAGTCCGGGTAATGAAGGAAACCCCTGCATGTCTCCAGATGGAAGATCCATTTACTTTATGCGATGCAACACCATGGATGCCACGGAGAAATCAGGGTGTAAAATTTATGTATCACATAAAAAGTCTAAAACCATGTGGGGCGAACCTGAAGAGCTTCCCTCCTATATTAATACCGGGCACTCAACTACACCTAGAATGTTGTCTGATAATCAAACACTTATCTTTTCCAGTGAAAGACCAGGAAATAAGGGAAAACTGGACCTCTACATGACCCGGTTAGAAAATGGTATTTGGTCGCAACCTATACCCATGGATATTATCAATACGGTAAGAAATGATGAATATGTGAGTATTCCAGCACGTGGCGATGTGGTGTATTACACGGATGTGTATAAAGATCAATTTAACATAGCCATGGCGCTGCTGCCCCAGGAATTGCGTCCTAAAAAAGTACTATTGATATCTGGTGAGATAAAAAACAGAAATCTTGTAGAAAAAATTAATATTCAGGCATACGATGCTTTAACTGGCAATTTAGTAAGTGGAATTAACTTAGGTGAAGATGAAAATGAATTTGAGATTATCTTACCAGAAGGTCACTTGTATGATTTTTCCATTTTCCCATTGGATGGCAAGCATAGTTACCATTCTGAAATTATGGATTTGAGAAACCTGACATCATCCACTCGAAAAACACTTGATTTTACGATTGATGACCTTCGTATTGGTGCAACGTATCCGATGGGTGCTATACAGATCGACACAGTGACTAATAGTTTAAGTCCTGTTTCGGAGTTAGAAACAAGAAGACTAATGGCGATGATGAGAAGAAATCCTTCCATGATTTTTGAAATAGAATGTTATACCAATAAACCTTTAGAAGTAAAGCAAATAGAACATGTTTTAGAAGTTGGGGATTCAGGTTTTGTGTTTGATGGAAGTAGTGATGAAATGTTTCTAGATGATGAAAACGAAAATACGACAATACAAAGCCCGCCAAACCCAAATGATGGATTTGTGGATTTGGAAAGCGACGAACCTACTTCAACAGACAGTTACACTGATCAAACAGAGACTTTTGATTATGAGCCAAATACCATGGACACGTCGCAACAGGCACTGGCTAGCGCTTTCCAAACTAGGATTGAAGAAGTGGTAGTGTTTGACCCTAACCTGGAAACACAAAACAAAGCACAAATTATTGTGGATTATTTTATCAAGAAAGGAGTCCCAAGCAATAATTTAAGGGCAGTAGGCAAAGGATATCAGATGAATATCGATTCAACTGACAAACCTTATTGGTTCAACTTAAAACTTGGTTTATAAGATATAATGGACAAAAATAGTTGGTAAAAAAACTGTAACAATCAGATATACAGTTGATCAAACCTCAATGAAATCGATTTCAATGAGGTTTGTTTTTATCAATGAAAAGTAAAAAGACTTAACAAATTGCTATACCTTGTGAAGTATTTTGGGAAGGTCTTTTAACTTTATTTCTTTTCCTGTAGCAGCAGACTCATAAATACTTTCGATGAGCATCATATCTCTGAGTCCCATTTCACCCGGAACTAATAACGGCTCATTAGAAAGTACTGAATTTGCAAAGGCATCCATTTGTAATGCTTGTTGATTCACCTTGGCAAAATTCATTTTTCCATCGGGTGTTTCGCCGGCCAATGGTCCATAAGTATAAGCGGGATCAATTTCAAATTTTCCCTTTTTCGCATATACCTTCAAGTAGTTATAATTGTCTTCGTAGCTGGTTTCACAAAAGGATTCCACCCCTCCCGGAAATTTCATTGTCCATTTTAAGGAACCCTCGATATCCGTAAAAAAATCTTTATCAACAGTAGTATCTGTTGCTATTAAACTTAATGGTAGCTGACCATTAGCATAAATACTTCCCTGTAAAGCGTATATTCCTACATCCATTAATGGACCACCACCTGATAACTCCTTATCCAATCTCCAGAGATTTTTATTCTTTAATACAAATGCTAATCCTCCCTCCGTTTTATCTACTTTTCCATACACCTTATTTTGACTGAGTCTCAT
>JBNLGO010000052.1:0-22185 GCA_050306095.1 Cyclobacteriaceae bacterium | reverse complement strand
GATCCTAACAAATTAAATCATTGTAAATACATAATCGAACATCTTAAAAAACCTACCTTTCAAGCCACTCAGAACTATTTTTTGGGATGAGAAAGAGTGAATGGAAATAGGTGACGAGTCTCAAGATTGTAAGTGGGAAGGATATTCTATTTAATCGTTTATCTTGAATTATTGGAAGAATATCCCTCAAATACCGGTAGTTCAGAGGGTAATTATTTAATTTGAAATCACATGTCATCATTTTAATTTCTAAAGATTGATTTTATGAGAATGGCTGAGAAGATTTTTGTGGCTGTAATTATCATCGGATATGCAATGATATGGTTGGAAATAAGTGGTGGGGAGCTTTTCATTGGTTTTATGATCAATGCCTTAGCTATTCTCTACTTCCCATTTGGAGTATTATTGTTCAACTCAGTCACCTTCAGGCAACTATTTAAAGGAGCGCTTAAAAGAATAAGTAAAAAGCGACTTATTTTTTCAGTGGGGGCAAGTTACGCCTTTGGTACAGCTTTACTGGGAATACTTTTTAATGCATTAAAAATTAATGGCGATGAATTATTGCTGAGAATAGGAATAATAGGAGCTGCTTTGATTTTGGTGTTTGCATTGGTGAAGTATGTAAAAAGCGGGAAGGAATTATTCTTTCAAAACATGATCATCCGATCGTCATTAATTTTGATAGTATCAATAGTGTTTTATTTTTCATGAAGCACCTGCTAATCACCGCTGAGAAGTCAATCACACTTCAAAAGAACTATTTTTTATAATTTTATGCTTTATATCCTGTTTTTTGCTGATTTAATGTGATTATTTTGTCCTGTGAGTATAGCCATCTTGTTATTGATTGATAATGAAATTACTAAGTCAAATAATTAGCTACGGATTACCGGTACTTTATCTTGTAGTACTTTATATCTATTACCTGACCCTATTAGGTAAACATAAATCGCTGGAAAAGAATACTACCCGGTTCCTAATTGGATTGCTGTTGATCCATGCATTAAACATGGTGATCCGGAATGTTGCCCTTAAAACTATTCCACTTTCAACCATTTTTGACGCCTTTTCATTTTTGGCGTTCTCCATTTTAATCGTTTATACAATTTTAGAATCCAGCCTCAAAAATCGTGGATCGGGGCTATTCATTCTGTCTTTTGCTTTTATTCTGGAAATTATTTCTACCCTCAATTATAGCTGGGCACCCGAAACCAATGAATTATTACAGAGTCCTGTATTTGCCTTGCACGCGTCTATGTCCATTATGGGCTACACAGCGTTATCATTATCTGCCATTTATGCATTGATGTATATCGTGCAGGATTATAATCTTAAATCCAGGAACCTCGGAAAACTTTTCATGCAATTACCAGCCGTTACTTATTTGGAAAAAATGAGTATTAAGGCTGTTTTCATAGGAATTATATTATTAGGAATAGGATTACTCATGGGGCACATCATGGCCATCAAAGCGATAGGTTCATTTTGGCCCAAGGATGTAAAGGTAGTGGTGTCGGATCTCGTATGGATTATTTATGTGATAGGTTATTTTTTCATTGGTCGACTGAATTGGCGAGGTGAAAGAATGGCTTATTTTTCTGTCATTGGGTATGTAGTGTTGGTAATAGGAGGATTGATTGTGATCAATCTGTCGGAATCATTCCATGCGTTTTATTAAAAGGAAATAAGGAGATGACTGAAAACATTCCGATAAGCGTATTAGGTATTTCTCACAAAACAGCAGCTGTTGAATTACGAGAGCGGGTTGCCATTGATGTGGGGGATCAAAAAAATGTATTGGATGACTTGCGCAAGGAATTTAAGTTGGATGGACTGCTGATCCTTTCTACCTGTAACCGTACGGAGGTTTACATGAGTGGTAGTCATCTTCATCAGAAATTGGATGGTATCCGATCTAGGCTGGACCAGGTAAAAAATTGTTCTATTTACAGTGATAAGAATGTCACCTACGAATATTTTAGTGATGAAGCAATAAGACATTTTTTTAAGGTGATCTCCGGTATGGATTCCCAGATTATTGGAGAAGTGCAAATCGTAACCCAGGTAAAAGACAGCTATAATTTGGCCCATCAATCGGGCAACTCTGACACCCTGATCAACAGGCTGTTTAATTTTGGAATGCAGGTACAGAAGAAAGTGCTAAATGAAACTTTCCTTTCCGATGGTACCGTTTCTGTTAGCTTTGCTGGAGTGGAGCTGGCCCGCAAAATTTTCAACCAACTCCATGATCGGGATATTGCACTTGTCGGAGCAGGTAAAACTGCAGAATTAGCCGCTTTTCATTTTAAAGAAGCAGGTGTAAATAACATCCACGTGGTAAACCGGACCCTTTCCAAAGCGGAAGAGCTGGCATCAAAATTTCAGGGTAAAGCATATGGTCTCGAGGATCTTTCTCATGTCCTGGAAAAAGTAGATATCGTGATCAGCGCTACGGCTAGCCAGGAATATGTAGTTACATCTTCATTAATTTCTCCTAAATCCAAACATCGACATACTTTCCTGATTGATTTGGCTATTCCAAGGGATATTGACCCGCAGATCAGTGAGATTGATGGAGTATATCTTTATAACCTGGATGATTTAAATGGTATTGTAGAAAACAACCTGGAAAAGAGGAAAAAGGAAATACCAAAGGCTACTAAGATTGTGGAAGAATTTCTTCGGGAATTTCAGGATTGGATGTCTGTGTATAGCAATACAGCAGTGATTGGCAAACTCAAGCAGCATTTGGATACCCTACGTCTCAATGAAATTGCCCGCCTAAAAAAACATTTACCACAAAATGGCGCTTCTGAAGGAATTAATATGCTCACAGAAAGCATTATTAATAAGGTGATCCGTCAACATATGAAATCATTAAAAAAATATTCTTCGGATCCTGAAAAATATAAACAACATATCGACCTGATTTTTAATTTGTACGAGCTCGATAAGGATTAATAGTACAATTGAAAATTATCATTCTATATCCGGTCGGTAGGCATAGACCTTTTACCCATGGAAATGCAATCAAAAATAGCGATCGTCGGAGCGGGAATTTCCGGATTAAGTGCAGCATACTGGTTAAAAAAGGAGGGTTTTGATGTTACAGTTTTTGAGAAAGGCGACCGAATTGGTGGATCAATTTTCACACAGAGGGAAAATGGATATTTACTGGATTTAGGCCCCAATAGCACTCTGGAAACTTCCGAAGTTCTTACAGAACTAATAAATGATCTGGGTTTAGCTCCTCAAAAAGTTTATGGCAATCAAGCTGCCAATAAGCGGTATATACTAAAAAATGGGAAACTCGTTCCGCTACCCATGTCTCCCTGGACATTTATTAAAACCCCACTTTTTTCTCTAAAAGCAAAATTAAGATTGCTTAAAGAACCTTTTATTAAACCTACCAATGGTCAAGATATTTCTTTGGCTGATTTTGTTCGATATAGGTTAGGGGATGAGTTTTTGGATTTTGCCATCAATCCATTTGTAGCAGGTGTATATGCAGGAAACCCTGAAACGTTAAGTACTTCCATTGCCTTTCCAAAATTATATGCTTTGGAGCAGAAATATGGCAGTTTGATCAAAGGGGCGATCAAAGGCGCCCGGGAGAGGAAAAAGAGTAAGGAAGTGGCCAAAGACAGGGCTAAGCTTTTTTCATTTATCGATGGCATGGAAGTGTTTCCCAAAGCTCTATCCAGCCATCTTAAAGAGGAAATCAACTTTCTATCTTCTGTTAAATCAATTGTAAAAAAGAACGAGGGTTACGAGCTAGAGATATCGAACAATGATGAGATAAGTAAACAAAGGTTTGATAGAGTGGTTTTTGCCATTCCAACTTTTGCTCTTGGGCCAATAATTCAATCAATGGATGCAGAGGAGGCTAAAATTATCAATAATGTGAAATATCCTCCCGTGGCGGTAGTAGTTATGGCTTTTAAAAAAGAAAATGTCCAGCGTTCACCTGATGGTTTTGGTTTCCTCGTTCCCGAAAAGGAAAACAGAAAAATATTAGGATCAATTTGGAGCTCCACCATATTTCCGCAAAGAGCACCTGAAAATAATGTACTCTTTACCACCTTCGTTGGAGGTACCCGCCAGCCAGAATTGGTTGATCTTGCTGATGAGCAACTATCATCCATTGTCAAAGATGAGCTGTCTGACATTCTATCCTTAAAAGGTGAACCCGAAATGGTAAAAATTAAGAAATGGAAACGGGCTATTCCACAATACATCTTAGGCTATGATAAGGTGAAAGGGTGTTATGACAAGCTGGAAAATGATTTTCCGGGATTGTACATTGCCGGAAATATCAGGATGGGCATCAGCGTGGGGGATAGCGTACTGAGTGCTCATGAAGTGGTCAATAAAATCCTAACCTCCAATTAATTCCCTATCAGAGGTTCTCTGAATCATTTTAAATTTTAAGGGTAGCTAGAAAAATAGAAATTCTATTTTACAGGTAAGCCAATTATTTCTGAAAATCATTTGAATGAATAAACGCTGTTGATATATATCAATTATAATACGATATAAATCTTTCAAACCAGGATATTTCCCAAAATTCAAAATAAAAATATCATAGTAAATTCAATTTTATATCCCTTGGTAAACATTGTTCCCTACTCAGCCGCCCAGTAATTTTATACAAGAATTAATGAGTAAGAATCACTTTTTGAAACGATAAATTTTTGCCATGAAAAGGAACAAAATAATCAATGTCTTTTTAACCAGCCTTTGCATTGTTGGTATAGGATTACTGGCAAGTTGTGAAGGACCTATGGGACCTCCTGGGCCACAGGGACCACAGGGAGAGCCAGGCCCACAGGGAAATGATGGAACTCCAGGAGTTGCGGGTACAGCAGGTTGTCTCGAATGTCATAGTTCGGAAGCGAAGTATGAAATCACGATGGATTATGAAGGATCAGGACACTCACTTGGCGTAGCTGCAGCATACGCTGGCGGTAGGGGTGGCTGTGCTGTTTGCCATTCTAATGAAGGTTTTATTGAAGGTCAGCATACTGGAGAAATGTCAACTTCAGATTTCCCATTCCCTACAAGAATTGGATGCACCACCTGTCACTCGTGGCATAATGAGTCATTGGATGCAGCGGAAGATCCAGATTATGCATTAAGGACAACTGATCCGGTGGAATTACTCATGTACAATGCTGCCGGAATGGATCCCGTTACTATTGATTTTGGGGATCAGAGCAATTTATGCGCAAATTGTCACCAGCCTCGCAGAGTTGGACCTGTGGATGAAGGAGGTGGAGAATATACCGTGACTTCAACACACTATGGCCCTCACCATGGACCACAATCTACCGTTCTTGCAGGTATAGGTGGGTATGAATTTGAAGGGGTAGATTATCCTAATGAAACGCCTCATACTAAAGGATCTTCATGTGTATCTTGTCACATGCATGAAAGTGAACACTCTTTTGAACCAACTTTGGGATCATGTAATACAACAGAGTGCCATAATGGTGATATTACCACAGTAACCGATAATAGTCGTCAGATTTCTGTAGCTAATTTATTGGAAACACTACGAGGTGAATTAGTGACAGCAGGATTATTAGAAGAAGATATCGAAACCGGTGAATTCCATCCAGTGAAAGGCACGTATCCAGTAGATCAGGTAGGTGCACTTTATAACTATGAAACAATATTTGATGATCGTAGTATGGGTATCCACAACTTTAAATATGTGGAAGCCTTACTGCAAAGTTCGATTGCAGTGTTCGAATAAAAACCGTTAAAATTTTAGTTTGAACTTAAGCCACCTGGAAACGGGTGGCTTTTTTTTTGAAAGTCGTCGAACCACTTAAATTGATTCTATGACTTTCATGCTTTAGGGTGAACCCCCATAATTCTGAGTGTTATAATTGCTAGTTGTTATAATGTGAAAAAGGCATTTCACCTATCCGTTTGCGGCAATCTGTAGAAGGTTTTTTTCGTTTACCACCTCTATTCCGCTATGGTTTTCATAAATGATTCCTTCGTCTTTAAATTCTTTTAGCACCCTGATAGCGCTCTCTTTTGTCATGCCGGTAAGCTCTGCAATATCTTGCTTGGATAGGTATTCTATTTTTTTCTTTTGATACACATTTTCGTGCAAATAAAGCAATGCTTCTGCGATTCTTCCTTCCATATTTTTTTGTGTAAGTACTGTAAATCGATGGAAAATGTATAGTTGCCTTGTGGCACATTCTTTAATAAAAGCATCAGCAAATACAGGGTTGCTCCGGACAATTTCTTTGATAGAGTTCGCATCAATAAAACAAACACTGGAATCAACTAAAGCAGTAATGGAATAATGATGGCGCATATCTACATACATGCCAGGCACACCATTGATTTCAAATGGTAAGGTTAATGAAATAATGAGATTTCGATTTTTATTTCCTTCAATATAGGCCTTTCCTAAACCTCGGTTTAATACTACAACATGGGTAAGAGGCGATCCTTGTTTGCAAATAATTTCGTCTTTTTTAAAGCTTACTTCTAGACGATTATTATTAAGAAAGTCCAATTCACTGCTTTTTAATAATTTGAAAAGGTGGTTTTGTTCAAAACAGTATTTGCAGTTAGTACATTTGAACTTATTTTTGAAGTCGTTCATTGCTGTTGAAAGATGGTTGTCAGAGTTTTCTAGTATAAAATTCGCTAAGGTATCACAATATTAAAACGATTTATATCAGTATAATTCATGATATAAATCAAAAAAATAGCCATAAAAATCATTTTTAACTGAAATTATATCTTTCCCTTCCCATTGGCTGAAAGTCATTTTAGAACCAACTTTGTATTGCAGGCGTAGCTCGGTTTTAACCACTTAAAAGCCTGCAAAAATTGACTTTTTTAGATAAATGCAGATGCATTAAGCTTTACGGTAATTCTTAAAATAGTATAATCATGGCACGGAACACAAATTTCATAATTGCAATTGTTTTGATCGTGTTTGCCGGCATTTCCTGTACGAATGATACCAATGAATTCATCCCGGTTCCAACTCCTGAACAAACTGAGTCCCTTGAAGCAGGATATACTACCCAATCTCCCAACAGTCTTACTTCACCTTATTGGTCTGTGGCTGACTATGTGGTCATTCCGGTGGCTGAAATTACAACTGGTCAGGTAGAGGGAGCCAATGGTTTTCTGAACATGAATGGGATGTACAATGGCCTGGAGGATTTTAACTCGGGTGCAGATGCTGAACTGACACTCAGAGCAGCCTATGACGATGTAAATGTTTACATACTCGTCACTTGGCAAGATGATGCTTTTAATATTTCTCAGGGTAACTGGCTTTACAATGGCCCGGAGGATCCACTTAAGAAAGGAGAAGATCGTTTCGGCTGGACGTCTCAGCAAAATGATGATAATCTGATCTTTTCATTTGAAAAAAACACCAGTGATCGTGATATCTGGAAATGGAGTCTGGCTCTATCAGAACCCGTAGGTTATGCCTTAGACATGTTTGGAAATGATATGGAATATGTTGCGGATAGCGGTAAGAAATCATATGTGCGAAATCTAAAAGATGAAAATGATGAACGCTCCGGTCCCAAGTATCAATGGAATGGTCAAAACCAGGAGGTTAATCGCAAACTAGGTGGAAGCACAATTCTTGACCCGGCCTTTTATTTAACAAAGACCACAGGTTTTAGCGGTGATATTATAAAAGGTGAGTCAGTCTATCAGGTAGCTTGTGGTTTTTGTCATGGAAAAGGTGGTGATGGCAATGGCTCTTACCAAAATAGCCAGGTACCACTTAACATTCCCGGATGGCTGAACAGATATACGCTCCAGCAAATGGATAATATTATCGGCAATGAAGGCACACATACTGGCGCCAGATATTGGAATGGACTGAAGGAAGATGAGAAAGCTAATTTAAGCGCTCGGCTAAAAGCTTTTGCCGGAATTCCGGGATATATTCTTCAAATGCCTGATGGCAGTAACGCAGATATCAAATCACTTTCTAATGTGCAATTATCAAGAATCGACTACGAAGGTGAAAACCCAGGGTATAGTGTGCTGTTAATTAGAAAATTGAATACAGGTCATGATGATGATGTGTCTTTTTCTACGTCCACCGGTATGCCTTATAAATTTAATATTTACCTCACCGATAATGATGGTTTGAACCTGGTAGGAGCCTTGGACAACGAATTGATTTTCGTCAAATGAACACTAAAATGAAAGCAATGAAAAGGTGGATAATAAATAAAATTAATCAAATAAGAGGAATACAATTTTTGCTGCTGACCACGATGCTTTTTTTCTGTGGACTAACCTCTTGTACGTTTGACACAAATGAATACAAACCTATCGTAGTACCAGAAACGGTAAGTTTTGAAGGTGACATCGTTCAGCCAATTTTCACTCCGAATTGTGCCTATTCCGGTTGTCACTCTCAAAACGGCATACCACCGGTACTTACTCCGGAGGAGGCATACAATGAGCTATTGTTTGGCTATGTCAATACTGAAATACCATCCCAAAGTTTACTGTATAAAAAAATTGCCACTGGCGGATCAATGGCTGTATATGCTTCAGATCAGGATCGCCAAATAATATTAAAATGGATTGAACAGGGAGCTTCAAATAATTAAGACCATGAAAAAGATAAAATTTTTATACCCAATATTAATTTTTAGCCTGGTAATGCTTGCAACCTCTGCAATGGCCCAGGAAGAAGAAAAACAGGAAAAAGCGAGACCGGCAAGAAAGACTTTTGAAAGTCCGGTTTTAATTGACAATCAAACGGATGTTGTCAATTCAGCTAAAACATTGGAATGGAATATTCAACACCGCTTTGGAACTGTAAATAATGGCGCTGGTGATTTGGCCGGACTTTTTGCTCCTTCTAATATTCGATTGGGCTTTAGCTATTCAGTAATTGATCGGGTAGGTGTAGGATTTGGGTTGACCAAAAAAGATGTGACTAACCCTTACATCGATGTGAATTTAAAAGTAAAAATATTGCAACAAGCGCGATCTGGAGGAAGTCCTGTCAATGTCACCTATTTTGGAAATGTAGTCAGAGACAATCGGGATGAGAGCTTTTTTGAAAAAAATGTGCATCGACTTTCATATTTCAATCAATTAATAGTTTCTCGTCGCATTAATAAGGATTTTTCACTGCAGGCTTCATATATGCTTTCCCACTTTAATACTGTTGACACTTTGTTCACGAATTACATGTCAGGTTTAAGCATTGCAGCACGCTATAAAGTGAGTTCTCAAGGTGCTATCCTATTGGAATATACTCAGCCACTATTTCAATACACGATCAATGACGAAATTCATGGAAGTCTGGCTAAAAAAGTAGGCCCTGAACCCAACTTTGCTTTGTCGTATGAGGTAGCGACCAGCTCCCACGTTTTCCAAATATTTTTAACAACCTATAAGTCTATTTTACCTCAATACAATTTGGCTTACAATACCAATAAACTAAAAAACACAGGAATTCTTCTTGGATTCAATATGACGCGTTTGTGGAACTTTTAGAACTGATTGAAAATGGGTAAGGACAGTAAAAATACCAATCGTAGGAAGTTTCTTCAAAACGGCCTCAAGCTGGGAACCGCCCTGGCTGCAGGTGCGGGAAGTGTGATGGCTTTTAACAATCAAAATGAGGAGAAAAAATCAGGAGAAACAGTAAAGGTCTTAACGACAGATGGAAAAGTAATTGAGGTAGAAAAAGAAAAAGCATGTAACATTCATCCATGTACTTCTCCTCAAGGCAAGGGTGCACGGCAGGGTGTCCCGGGAAGGAAGTTTGTAATGGTCATCGATTTGGCTAAATGTAAAAACGCCCGAAAATGTATAGAAGGATGTCAGGAGGGTCATAACCTTGCCCCTGATGTAGAATGGCTCAAAGTATATCTGATGAAAGATCACAAAGATGGCGAACCTTATTGGTTTCCTCGTCAGTGTTTTCATTGTGACAACCCACCATGCGTAAAAGTTTGCCCGGTGGGCGCTACCTTCAAACGGCAGGACAATACCGTATTGGTTGATTCTGATAGATGTATAGGATGCAAATTCTGTGTGGTTGCCTGTCCATACTCTGTGCGGGTGTTTAATTGGAAAGAACCACCTGAGGCCACTGTTGCGAAGGAGGACTATAGTCCGGAGACAAGCATGCCGGCCCAAATTGGTACGGTAAGCAAGTGCGATTTCTGTGTTGACAGGGCTAGAGAGGGAAAATTGCCCTACTGCGCCACCAGCTGCCCCATGGGTGCCATTTATTATGGGGATAAAAATGAAGATGCCGTTTCCAATGGAACGGAAACCCTCCGGTTTACCCAATTGATCAAAGAGCGATCCGGGTATCGCTACCTGGAAGAACTTGGTACCAAACCGAATGTGTATTATTTGCCACCAGTAGAGAGGATGTTTGACTACGAAAGAGGATTGAAAGATGTGCCTGAGGAGCAGAAACGCATTTATGAGAAAATAATATCAGGAGAAAATTCAAATGGATAATTGATCGTGGAAACTACAAACATTTCAATAGAGCAATTTGTACCTAAGCTGGAAAAACCAACCATTAAGTGGTATGCGTGGATAGGATTTTTAATAGCCATCGTCCTGTTTGGTATGTATGCATTAGGAAGGCAAATATATGAAGGTCAGATAATTACCGGCATGAGAGATAATGTGCCTTGGGGAATATATACAGCTAACTTTGTATTTTTTATGGGGCTCAGCTACGCCGGGGCATTGATAAGTTGTTCATTTCAATTATTACGTATTTCATGGGGAAAACCTTTTTTGCGGATCGCCGAATTGATCACCGTTTCTTCATTGATAGTTGGAGCTCCATACATACTTTTTTGCCTGGGAAGGCTTGACAGAATACACTTTTTATTTGCTTATGGACGTATCCAATCCCCCATTACCTGGGATGTGATTGCCATCACTACTGACCTGGTGTTCTGTATAGCCTTTCTGTATTTTACACATATTCGGGATTTTGCCAAACTTCGGGATCTCCCTAACCTAAGGGTGGCGAAGTGGAGGAAAAAATTGTATCATTTTTTAGCGCTTGGTTATCATGGTACCCATCAGCAAAAAAAATATCTCCATCAGGCGCATGATATCATGGCAGCAATCATTATTCCTACCGCCATTATTGCTTATTCATTGCTCTCATGGCTTTTTGGTATGAGTCTTCGTCCGGGCTGGCATAGCACTATTTTTGGACCCTATTTTGTGGCTACTGCTGCTTACTCAGGATTAGCCCTTTTGATCGTCATCATGTGGATTTATCGTAAAACAGGAAAGCTGGAAGCTTATTTCACGAATAAACAATTCAGCTACCTGGCTTTTGGTTTGGTCTTAATGACCTTGATATATACTTATTTTTCATTTAGCGAATACATTACCGAGTGGTATAATCCTACCAAAACCAGGAGTGTGCTATTGGATAAACTTTTCAGTTTTTCAGAGTATGGTTGGCTGGAAGTATTCCATATAGGATTTGCGGTGGTACTGCCGCTGATTATTCTTTCTATTCCATGGTTCAGGTCTATCAACAGCATATCCTTTGTTTCACTTTTTATAGTGCTGGCACTATGGGTGAAAAGATATTTGATCGTAGTACCCACCTTGGAAACACCTTTTATTCCTATACAAGATACCAGAGAAGAATGGGTGAATTACTCAGCAACCTGGGTAGAATGGGGAATGACCTTTGCGGGGGTAGCCCTAATGATATTGATCTTCGTCATTGCCTCTAAGTGGGCACCCATTGTACCGGTATCGGAAGTGGCAGATGAGGAAAATGGCGACAAACCGAATTTGAAATTCAGAGTTACCGGAAACTAAAAGAATGAAATTAACATGAGCACTTTACACTTAAATTCATTCAACTTGCGATTATTTTCCCTGGTATTGATAATGGGAATATTCGGGCTTTGCCTTGATGCACATAGTCAAAAGAAAAAAGAACGCACAAGGTTGAAGCTGTATTTTTCTAAACTTCCTGATGGTAATAAAAAAATAACGGCAGGTCTCCTTGTCGGGAAAGGAAAAGATATGCGAGGACTGCCAGATGCCGAAATTCGATTTACCGCTTCTGCCAATGATTCTACGATTGAATTAACAAGTATGATTACCAATGAGGAAGGGCAAGCTGTTTTTTACATAGAACCGGAATTTAAATTTCCTGTGAATGAAGAAGGAAAAACATTGATCGAAGCTACTTATAAAGGGAGTAAGGAATTTCGAAAAGCATCAAATGATGTAGAAATAGGTGATCTGGTATTTGAAATCAAATTCGAAACTGAAGACTCCATCAATTTTATGTATGTCTTTGCTAAACAGGTGATGCCTGATGGAGAAAAAGTGCCGGTAGAAGAGCTCAGTATTAATATTGGCGTAAACCGCATGTTAAGCGTTTTGCCATTAGAAGAGATCGAAACAGACGAAGATGGCATGGCCAGTTTTGAATTTCCGGCAGATATTCCGGGCGATTCAGTAGGGTTGGTGACGGTGGTAGCAAGGATTGAAGATACCGACGACTTTGGAACGGTGGAGCAGCGTGCAGACATAAATTGGGGTACTCCGGTATCCTATGAATTGCAACCTATATCGAGGCAGCTTTGGACTGATGAAGCACCTTTATGGATGATCATCTCCGTTTTTATTGTGTTGGCAGGTGCCTGGTATCATTTCTTTCTTTCTGTGTATAAGCTGAGAAAAATCAGGAATTATAAAGAGTCTAATGCGTAATTTCATTCATGTTTTATAGGAGGAATATCCACTCCGATAAAACGAAAAACTAAACATTGAAAATCATGGTAAATAATTTTAAATCTTTGGGAATAGTAGCGTTAACTACCATTGTTACGCTGGGTTTACTGGCATTTACTTCTCCATCATTTACGGTGCAGGATGACTGGGAAGTTCCGGCAAAATATAAAAACATGAAAAACCCTGAAGCTGGAGTCGATGATGAAGATGAGATCGGAGAAAGCCTCTATAAAAAACATTGCCAATCTTGTCATGGTAAAGAAGGATATGGTGATGGTAATAAAGCTGCTGAATTGGAAACTGAAATGAGAGATCTTACCGCTGAAGAAGTGCAGGAACAATCAGATGGAGCATTGTATTACAAGTCTATCATAGGAAGGGATGAGATGCCAAATTTTGAGAAAAAAATACCTAGCGAAGAAGACCGCTGGTTGGTAATTAACTACCTACGAACCTTAGAATGATTATTATATATTTAAAAGGGAATTTCTAAAACTAACGCGATCGTCATCCTGAATTTATTGATGGATGACGATTTAGTTTAATTGGAGGCCATTATTGTGTTAGTAAAGAAATATACAGTATTACCGTTAGCAGGTGGAAAAGCTTAATTTGCATAGCTAGCGTGCGGCAAAAGCCATTTTTGAATATTGTCAATAGGTTAAAGTTAAATTCCCTTCTTTTCACCCATTTATAAACAGGAATAAAGTTTTTAGTTTTGCGCGTCAATATTGGCGAAATGGTAAATCATTATACACATGAAACTTTTTAAATTTCTTTTCTCCGGTCTGTTTATGACCATCTTGCTTTTGATCTTTGCCATTTCAATGGGCTACGCCACATTTGTAGAAAATGATTTTGACGCTATTACCGCAAAAGCACTGATCTTTCATTCATGGTGGTTTAAAACCTTAATGTATTTAATGGTGATCAATTTTAGTGGTATGATTTTCACTAAACGCCTATATAAAAAGAGCAAATGGAATATTTTAATCATTCATGTCGCTTTGATCATAGTGATTATTGGTGCGGGAATTACCCATTACCTTGGGTATGAGGGAATGATGCATATTCGTGAAGGTCAAACCACCAATAAATTCATTTCAGCCGATCCTTATTTTTATGCTACTGTCTCTAAGGGTGATGAGCAGGAGGTGATTTATAAAAAAGTGTGGCTTACGGGTTTTAAAAAGGATGTTCTGGAAGAGGAATTAACAGTTCAAAACCAAAAAATCAAATTTAAACTAAAAGAATACCTTCCTAATACCGTCAGGGAAGTGGTACATGATGAATCGGGAAAAGCAATTGTCACCATTATCGCGGCTACTTCTTCTGGGCGAAAGGTCTATTTTTTGGAGGAAAATAATACTATAATTATCAATGGCTTACCCTTTGCCTTAAATGCCGATTTGGCGAATGAGGCTGTTCACATTCAAGTAAATGATGACTCCCTCCAGCTTAATTCTCCATTGCCATTATTGCATAATAATAAGCATGGTTCTGGAGTAGATACACTTAATACGAATGAATGGTACCCAATAGATGTGATGGATCTATACCAGGCGGGTGAAGTGATTTTTGTGATCCGTGAGTTTGAGCAAAAAGCAAAGATGGACTTTGTTGTTGCTGATGAGGAAACATCTTCCGGCCAGGGCATATCCATTGTTGAAGTAGCTGTAAATGATCAACAAGAAACATTGAATTTAATAGGTGGGCAAGGCATCGTAGGAAAACAGGAAGATATTGATATAGATGGAGTACATATATCTGTTAGTGTGGGAGCATCCATTTGGCAATTACCATTTTATTTGCGGTTAAATAAATTTATTCTCGATCGATATCCCGGGTCAATGAGCCCATCTTCCTTTGCCAGTGAAATTACCCTGATAGATGAAAAAAAAGGGGTGGAGGAACCTTACAAAGTATTTATGAATAATATTTTATCCTATAAAGGATTTCGCTTTTATCAATCCTCGTATGATACGGATGAAAAAGGGACAATCCTTTCGGTAAATCACGATCAGCTGGGCACCACTGTGACTTATGTAGGGTACTTTCTATTGTTTGTCAGTCTGCTAGTTTCCCTTTTTACCAGGAAAACCAGGTTTGCAAAATTGTCCCAGTTAATCAATGAAGTGCATGAAGAACGCAAGAAACTTATTAATATCGGAGTAGTTGCCATTCTTTCTTTAGCCAGTATGGGAAGTGCGTATGCCCAGGATAAAAGTGAGGAGGTAATAGCTATTAACCATCAACATGCCAACGCTTTTGGAGAATTACTCATGCAGACCAAGGGTGGCAGGATTGTTCCTGTAAATACCATGAACAGCCAATTGTTGCGAAAAATTTATAAGAAGAATAGCTATCAGGGGCTTTCTGCTGATCAAGTAGTACTGAGTATGATGCTTCAGCCATCCCTTTGGCGGGAGCTACCCATCATAAAAGTATATGACGAACATGTTCAGGAAATGCTGGGTATTTCCGGTGAGTATGCGGCATGGGAAGATTTTTTTAATGAAGAAAGCCAATACATTTTAAGGGATAGAATTTCTGCGGCCTATGAAAAGTCGCCGGCTTTCCGGTCAAAATTGGAAAAAGAATTAATCTCAGTAGATGAGCGACTGAATGTTTGTACCATGGCTTTAGGTGGTAGTTTTCTTTCCATCTTTCCACTTCCAAATGATCCTGATCATCGCTGGGTGTCGCAATACGAATTTCAGCAATTTGTACATCAGCAGGGATTAAAAACTAACCAGGTTTTCTTGACTGAATATGTGAAGCAATTGAACATAGCTGCTGAGACAAATGATTATGCAAAAGCAGATGAGGTTTTACAAGCATTAAAACAACAACAAAAGGAGTTAGGGGAAGCCATCATTCCATCCAATGCAAAAATTTCATTAGAGATCTTTTACAATAAGGCCAATATATTCTATCGAATGTTTCCCATTTTCTTGACCTTCGGAATGGTATTATTGGCATTGTTTCTCTTACAATTATTCTGGCCATCGCTGGATTTTCCTAAAACAGAAAAAGTATTTCTAATTCTATTGTGGATATTGTTTGCTATTCAAACTATAGGGCTGGCTATCAGATGGTATATTTCCGGACATGCACCCTGGAGTAATGGCTATGAATCGATGATCTACATTGCCTGGGCTATCATGCTGGCAGGATTGGCATTGCGTCATAAGTCCACTATCACCCTGGCACTAACCGCTATTCTTGCGGGTATCACTTTGCTTACAGCACATATGAGTTGGCTGAATCCTGAGATTACCAACCTAGTTCCGGTGCTGAAATCATATTGGCTCACCTTCCATGTGGCTACTATTACGGCGAGTTATGGGTTTTTTGCACTGGCATCGTTAATGGGTTTTCTCAACCTGTCATTGATGATTTTTAGAAATACAAATAATAAACTTCGTATAAACCTGACAATCAAAGAGCTAACACTCATTATCGAAATGTCAATGTTTATCGGATTGATACTGTTAACTATCGGTAATTTTCTGGGTGGGATTTGGGCAAATGAATCCTGGGGTAGATATTGGGGCTGGGATCCTAAGGAAACCTGGTCATTGATTACCATAATCGTATATACTTTCATTCTTCACCTCCGACTAATTCCTTCTCTGAAGAGTTTATTCTCTACTAATTTTGGCGCATTGATTGGCTTTGGATCAGTATTGATGACCTACTTTGGGGTAAACTATTACTTGTCGGGATTGCATTCTTATGCTCAGGGTGATCCGGTTCCCGTTCCTGATTTTGTTTACTATGCGTTGGTGATCATTTTTATTGTAAGTGTACTGGCTGGTTTCAATACTATTAAACACATGAAGGGGTCTAATGAAAATATACAGTCAAATGAAGAATGATTTTTAGGATTATAGAAATTTATTGGGGGCGTTTTCCACAAAATAATATTTGGTGTTTTCATGCACCTCTTTATTATGCATAATCTCATTTTCACTTAAATACTCCAATTCATCATGCTGGTTTTTCATGGAGTCTTTCAGGTCAATATCGCTTTCGAATAGTTCGATTCCAATTGCAATGTAGTGGGTGTTAAAGTCAGGATCGCCAAAAAAATTATCTTCATAGATATGGTTGTACATGCCAATTTTGCGATAATAATAGCCTTCCTTTAGTGGTCCTACTTCCGATTCACAAATCCGGTGGAGGGCATCCTGAAATCCTTCATTTTTTAGCACCCTTCCTCCGGGTACAAACCAAAATCCTTTAGCCGGTTGATTTATTCTTTTACCTACCAAAATTTTACCGTCTTCCCTTCTTATAATTAAATCTAAGGAAAGTAGAATGCCATTTTTAATGAGGTTTTTAAAGTCTTCCTTTGGGAGATGCATACGTTATACTTCTGATACTTTTACCATGTTTACTTGTTCTCTTTTCGCCATTGGGATACCACCTACAAACACGAGTTTATCGCCATCAGAAATCAATTTTTCTTGTTTCAGTACTGCAATGGCATGATCTGTAGCGTCATTGATATTTACCTTTCTATCGATATCAAAAGCCTTCACACCCCGGACGAGGTTAAGCTGATGCCGCACGATTTTTTCCGTGGCAAATGCAAAAACTTTACATCCTGGCCGATGGCTGGAGATTTTTACTGCCGCACTTCCGGTAAAGGTAAAGACCACAATTCCCTTGGCATCAACCAATGAAGCCATGCCACATGCATTATAACAAACGGAATCTCTTAAAAAGAATTCGCTGTTTTTATCCGGTTTATAATCATGGTTGAGGTAAAATCCGCTGGCTTCAGTGGAGCTGATTACTTTTTGCATATTCGTGATGGTATCCACCGGAAATTGGCCCACGGAAGTCTCACCACTTAGCATGACAGCATCGGCCCCATCCAATACAGCATTTGAAACGTCTGTAGCCTCAGCCCTGGTAGGAAGAAAATTGGTGATCATGCTTTCCATCATCTGAGTGGCTATGATCACTGGCTTTGCCTGCTGGATACATTTGTGAACTAGCAGCTTTTGTAACACCGGTACCCTGTTAAATGGAGTTTCGACACCCAAGTCTCCACGTGCGATCATTACTCCATCTGTTTCTTGCAGTATTTCGTCAAAATTTTCAATAGCTTCGGGCTTCTCAATTTTTGCAATGATCTTGACATCGCGCTGGTATTGCTGGATGATCTTTCTAAGTACCCGTATATCTTCAGCCTTTCTGACAAATGATAGGGCGATGTAATCAATATTGTTTTGAAGGGCGAAGTGCGCATCTTCTGTATCCTTCTCAGTGAGACTAGGGAGAGAGACTTTGGTATTGGGAAGATTGACACCTTTTTTGGATGAAAGAACTCCTCCATTAATCACCTTTAAAATCACGGAGTCTTTCTTATTGGTCTCCACTACTTCCAGCTTAAGCTTACCGTCATCAACTAAGACAATTTCTCCAGGTTTTACATCCTTCGGAAATTCCTTATAGCTCATGTAAACTTTTTCAGAAGTACCCAGGCATTTTTCAGAAGAGAATTCAATCGTTTGCCCGTTTTGCAGTGTTACACCATTATTTTCCACTTCCCCGATTCTTAATTTCGGTCCCTGAAGATCTACCAAAATGGCAATATTGGTGTCATTTTCATCATTTAAAGAATGGATTAATTCCATGACCTTTTTATGATCTTCATGCGATCCATGTGAGAAGTTTAACCGGCAGACATCCAGCCCTTCTTTCATCATATTGTTAAGGGTATCCTTATTATTACAGGCAGGACCAATGGTAGCTATAATCTTGGTAAGTGATTCTGAAATTGATTTCATAGGCAAACGAATTGAGCAACAAAGGTAGGAAGGATTGAACCTGTTATCCTATCCACACAATAATTTATTCCATAATATCTCCCTTTTCTGATAGCGAAATGGCTAAATATTCTGATTCCGGAAATTGAGCAAAAATGATCACAATGATTGCCGTAATGGGTACGGCCAGGATCATGCCCACGATTCCCCAAAGAAAACCCCATAGCGCCAGTGAAAATAGGACGGTCAGCGGACTAAGGTTCAGGCTTTTTCCCATCAGCTTTGGTTCTATCACATTGGCCATAAATATTTGTGCTATTTGAATGGAAATAAATATGTAAAAGAAATATCGAAACTCACCAAATTGTAGCAGAGCAATCAGGGAAGGAAATAAGGTGGCAAAGAACGAACCGATATAAGGAATAAAGTTTAACAGGAATATTAAAAATGCCCAAAGCAACGCATAGTCCAATTGGAATGGCAGCATGATAAGCAGGCAGGTAATTGCCAATAAGAAACTAACAATGGATTTAGAAATAAAGTACTTCTTCACTGAAGTATCCACACTTTTAAATGCCTTGCTGATTTTTTTATATTTCTCATCTTTTGTTGGAAACAGTTTTTTGATTTTGTGGGGGATGACATTTTCTTCCAGCATGAGAAAAATGATATAAACAATAACTATGGCCGTCGTACCAATTGTGGATGAAAGCGAATTGGCAAAGGAACCAGCCAATCCTGTAAAATCGATGGCATTAATTTGACTTTCAATTGTGTTGATAAGGTTTGTGCCCCGATAATCTTGAATAAGATTGTTAATCAATGCGTCAAACTTTCCCTCATATTGAGGCATGTCTTCGGCTATCTTTTTTACATTGGAGCTGATGATATCAATGGTCAATACGATCAGTGATATTATGATCAAGAAGGCTAAAAAACTGTTGATGTAATTGGGGAATTTAAATTTTCCAATCCTGATTTTAGCCAATTTCACTCTCAATTCTTTTATAAGAAACCAAATGAAAAACGCTATAAAGAGTGGTTTAAAGATTGATTCAAAATAGGTAAGCATCAATACGATGACCGTGATCACTACACCCCACACGGCGGCTTTAACTACTCTTGGTTTTACTACGTCAATGTATTTTTCCATGACAATCACCTTAAGTTAAAAAAGTATAGTCATTTGTGTAATTGAGGAATTGATTTTTCAAAGGCTCTTTCATTTTTATGTAAATAACATTTGAAAACGTGATTTTGTTAAGTGGTCCAAAAAACCACATAAAATAATAGCATCCGGTAAATGAAATGCGAAAAAATGAATGCAACAATTACCAGTGGTGTTTTAAATAATGTCCATCCTATAGGTTGTTGATAGTACTTTCGAAGGGAGAAGAATATGTAAAGGGGAATGAAGATCATCAGCGCATAACCACTTATGCTAAAAAACGCTTGATTGTTCAGCCAACCCAACTTCATTAGATTGATAATTACCAGATAGCTGATTATTGAAATGAGTAGTATAAACCCTACCAAATAGAGGGAATAAATAATATGGTCGGTATAAAAATATTTTTGCTTAAGATAAAAAAGCATCAAAAAGGCAGCAATAAAGGGGACATGAAGGACAATAAGCGTTTTGGATAGAGAAGTAGATTGATTATTGTATTCTGCGGCATATTGGTCAAAGGAGGTATCTCTTTGTTGGAGACGGTTGTCCACCAGCTTTTTAGCCAGGTGTTTATGCATGGGTTGGTTGAGCTGCTCGGATAGGGATAGATTTAGATCTGAAAGCGGCACAATGAGGAAATAAATTAGGTTGATCAGCAGGAATAATGAAAATGGAGCCATATATTTTTTCCGCCTTCCCTGTAGGTATTCTGAAGCGAGAAACCCGGGTCTAATCAATAAATACCAGGTGTTTTTCAGGAAATTATTTTCCAGGAAAAATGCTGCTCCAAAAAACTGGTAAATGAAGTGGGTAAGCTTTCGCTCCTTATCTTCAATCTTTTTCTGCCCGCAGTTATGGCAGAATTTACCCTGAAGGGGAGTGTTACAATTAGGACATAGGTTTGATTGGGTCATAACATCCGATTGATCTTTCTAAAATAAGAAAGATTTTCGGGAAATGGATGGGGGTTAAAATCAGGTTTAGTTGTGATAGTGAGTCCAATTATCTACCAAAATAAATAATGTCATCCTTATAAGTCCCTCTAACAGTATCACTTTTACCATCTAATTCAAAAAGTTCAACTTGATACATATTAATTCCTTTTTTAATTTCTATATCATATTCTAAAAAGCTGGTATCACTTCCCATTATTGCAATAGTATCGTTTATGGATGATGTTTTATCAATTAAGTACATGTGGATTCTTGGAGTTTCATACATAGAATGTTCTAGACTAAAACCTAATCGTAGATTTATACCTGCTTCTAAAGTATCCTGTGTTATCCTATTTGGCATTTTGATAGCGATAACGCCATCAACTTGGTTTCCATTTTCATCAAATCTTTTAGAATAAAATATTTTACCTAACTCAGGATCATGAAATCGATAGGATTTTAATTTTCCATTGGTATAAAATTGCTTATGAACTCCTACTGGATTACCCATATTGTATTTTCCAGTTTGAAAGGTTTGATTATTGTTTCCATAGATTTTATATTCTCCATGTAAAGTGTCTTTTACATAATGAACAACACTTGCAGTATCTCCATTATAATAATAGGTTATAAAATCCCCTTCTTTGAAACTTGTATCTTTAACTCGCTTTTGTTGTGCTTTAATTACTTTTGAATAAATCGCATCAGGATCCGGCCAATTTTTTTGTTCTTTTAATAGTCTAAGCAAAATATGGTCATCTTTTAGGATATGATTTTTTTGAGGATAGACTGAGAAGTTTTTGAACAAGAAAAGAAGAATAGTTAGTACTAAAGTTCTTGAAAGTAATGGAGTGTATTTAATTTTGTTTCTGAAAATGGATAGGACAGCTAACAGTAAAACAATAATTCCCCCCAATACTACACCAGCACCGTACATGAATGATGCACCTTCAAGATTCATTAATAAAAAGGTAATTCCAAATACTTGGATACTTAAAACTAATCCTCCGAAAATTGAAATAGCAATGTCACCCTTACTTAATTTTTGATAAGAATCAGATTTAAATATCTTTTTAATTCTAATATTATTTAAGATTAAAAAACCGAATAATAAATAATTAAAAGCCATCAAACTTGAAGCAAGACCAATAAAAAAATTTCCACCATCAATATTACTTTTATTTAGATAAATACCCGATAGTATAAATAGACAAAAAATTATTTCACTTATTCTTATCATAGTTGAATGTTAAAAATCCTTCTCATTTACTATTACTATTGTTTAATAGTGAATGAGAATCAAGATATATAGATGTTGATTTTTATTTTACTTCTGATTCAAATACCTAAAAACAAACGATATAGCCAATATGGTAAACCCTACAATCACATAGGGAGGAGCTTCACCTAAGGCTCCGGCAACTAATGCCGGACTAATATCTCCTGCTACTGCAATTGCGTCAAATGCCTCGTTAACTTTCATAAATTGACCAATGAAACCAAGACAAACAGCCGCGCC
>JBNLGO010000051.1:0-22516 GCA_050306095.1 Cyclobacteriaceae bacterium | reverse complement strand
TGTACTTCCAAATAAAATATGATCTAAACTATCAGTACCTGAATGATAATAAACAGCATCAAACGCCTGATTAAAAGGTTTTTTGTCGTAATAGATAAATTTACCTTCACCTCCTTCAGTTCCTGGGTCTTTCATGTCAAATTTAATGACGCCCCTATTCGTGGTAATCCAGATCTTATCCTGAATGACATTGGAAATGCTTAAAAAATCAATACCTGGTTGGCGAAATTCATAGCTATGAAAGATCACATTTCCGCTATCAGCAAATTGAATTTTGCTAATAAATCCATACGTGGTAGCTATCCAAATATTCTGTCTTGAATCCTCCCATATCCCCATAATGTCATTTTCCGGGATTGATTGAGGATTGTCATTCTCATGAATGAACTGTCGGAAACATTGGGTATCCCGATCGAATAAGTGAAGCCCTTGCAGATTGCTCCCTACCCACAGCCGACCTTTACTATCAGAATATATAGCCCGAACTTTTCTTCCCTTGAAACAATCAGAATATCCATGCCTAACTTTATAGCTTCGCACCGAATAACCATTATACATAAACAATCCATCCCAGGATCCATACCAAATAAACCCTTCCTGATCCTGAACAATTGAATTAATATTTCCGGAACTAAAACTTAAATCGGAAACATTCTGAACAGCAAAGTCAGGTAGCTTAGCTGGCTGTGTTGGCTGCGCTACAAGGGATACTGAACAACCCAAAATCAAACAGACAAAAAGTATATACGCTTTATATTTTAGCATTCTATTTAATTAGGTCTGTATTTAAGGATACAAATATAGATTGATATTTTTGGCCTAAGTAATTATGACTTCTTTTCTCTCTTCACTATCAAGGCTTAAAGAAATCAAACACTAAGAACAGGCAATAAAATTCATTAAATTGACCCTATGATCAAAATCAAATAATTTAATGTGCCATAAAAATCAAATCCTGTTTTTCATCTGTTTCTTATGCTTACTGCAATTTTTATCTGTAGGTAGTCAAGCCCAAAAAGGCATTCCGCAATTAGAAAAAACAAATACCTCTGATCAAAAAAATATCATATTTATACTAAGCGACGACCATCGCTACGATTTTATGGGCTTCTTGAATAAAGTACCCTGGCTGGAAACACCAAATATGGATCGATTGGCGAATGAAGGCGCTTATTTTCCAAATGCTTTTGTTACGACTTCTCTTTGTTCTCCGAGCCGGGCATCCATTCTTACCGGGCTTTATTCTCATACACACACTATCGTGGACAACCAGGCTCCTGAGCCAGAAGGATTAGTTTACTTTCCTCAGTACCTACAGCAAGCAGGATATCAGACGGCATTTTTTGGTAAATGGCATATGGGAGATAAAGGAGATGAACCACGCCCCGGTTTTGATCATTGGGAGAGTTTTAAAGGGCAAGGCACCTATTATTCCCCAAAACTGAACATCAATGGAACGAGAATTCAATATTCTGATTCATCCTATATCACTGATTTACTTACTGAGCACACCTTGAATTGGTTGGACAACCGAAAAAGAGACAAACCCTTCTTCGTCTATCTGTCTCACAAGGCCGTTCATGCTATGTTTAAACCCGCAAATAGACACGATGGTGATTATGTGAAGGAGAAATTGGTATATCCGAAATCTTACAATACTTCAAAGAAAAATGTAAAAGGAAAAGTAAATCCTGGAGAAGCGCCATTGGAAGGGGAAGATTATTATGGTAAAGGAAGAGAGCCAGATTGGGTGAAAATGCAACGGGAAAGCTGGCATGGAGTAGATCATATGTATCATGGTCAGATGGATTTCGACACTTTTTATCGGAAATATTGTGAAACATTGAAAGGAGTGGATGAAAGCATTGGCAATGTATTGCAATACTTACAAGAAAACGATCTCGATGAAAATACAATAGTTGTTTATATGGGTGATAACGGTTTTGCTTTTGGAGAGCATGGGCTGATTGATAAACGCCAGTTTTATGAAGAATCTGTAAAAGTACCATTCTTAGTTCGTGCTCCGGGGATATCAAATGAAAATATTACTATTCCCCAGATGATTCAAAATATAGATGTGGCACCTACATTTTTGGAAGTTGCCGGTTTGAAAAAACCAGACTACATGCCCGGTAAAAGTTTAATACCACTGTTAAAAGAAGAAAAGTCTGAATGGAGGGACAGAATATTTTATGAGTACTATTGGGAATATGATTTTCCACAGACACCCACTATGCATGGTGTGAGAACTGATCGCTATAAATACATCAGGTATCATGGCATCTGGGATTCTAATGAATTTTATGATCTTGAAAACGATCCTTACGAAATGAATAATCTTATCGCCAGCCCTGAACACCAGGAATTAATCAAAGAATTAGCGGGAGAGATATATGACTGGCTAGAGTCAACCGATGGAATGCAAATCCCTCTAAAAAGAACGGTAAAAACCCGTTTTGGGGACCACCGAAATAAGGGAATTTATTAGAAATTGTATTAGGGTATTTGATTGATAAGGTGTTTATTAAATAGTACATGCTTTAAAACAACTGTTAGCTATCAATTGAGATTTTTAAACAGTAAATTTACTTACCCAAACTTTCATAAATATGAAAACTATTCTGACGGTTTTATTACTCATAGTTAGTTCATTTTTTCCGTCGTTAATGAATGCCCAAGAAAACCTATCGGTAAACGAAAATATTAAGAAACTTCTTTCCAATTATTATAAAAATAAAACACCCTACAAGCTATATATTAGCACTGACAAGGTGATTTATGAATCTGAAGAACAGATATGGATTACGGCCCTTCTATTGGACCGCACCACACATAAGTTAGCAAATGAGAATTCAATAGTTGAACTCACACTTTCATCCAAAGAAGGTATGTCAATTACCTCCCGGCAATTTCAGCTGTCAAGTGGTACAGGAAAAATTACCATTGCTATACCGGAGATCATAAATGACGGAGAGTTTTTACTATCCGCATCGCTAAAGGACTATCCGGAGGTTTTCTATGAAAGAACCATTGAATTGCGACATAGATCCATACCATCATTTATTGTTAATGCCACAATTAAAAACAAGTTTCTTACTGGAGGAGAAACTTTCGATACACATATCCAAGTCAGTGATTATTTTAGTGTACCGTTAAAAAACGTCCAATTCAATGCCAATCTATTTTCCGGAAAAGAAGTCATGTCCATTGCAGAAGGTAAGTTTGATAAATCAGGAAAAGCAATTATTTCATTTACTTTACCGGAAGTATTGAAGAAAGAAGCTGTCTATATTTCTTTAAACCTCAAACACAATTATTTAGACGAAGAATATACCATTCCTATACCTGTTAAAAATGACATGGTATTTTTGGACTTTTTTCCCGCAGGTGGGCAATTAGTACATGGCTTGTCAAACATCATTAAGCTTAAATCATTTGATGTTTACGGCAACTCATTTCCATTTAAAGCAGACATTGTTAATAAGGATGGGAAGACAATATCATCCATTTCAAGTGATCCATTGGGGCATGCTTCACTGCCCATTTTACCTGATTACAACAATACCCTAAAACTTGTTATTAAAGACCCTTATCTCGTTGAAAAAGAATTTGATCTCCCGGAAATCAAACCTGTAGGCATATATTTTTTAGCTCTTGAAGATAATGATTCCGTAAGATTGATCGTAAAATCAACACCCACAATGATGAGTAAGGAAGTTCATTTAATCAATATCCATCGGGGCACTCCATATACACTCTCAAAATTAACTTTAAGCAGAAAGAATGATTTTAAAATACCTAAGGCTTCGTTTAAAGACGGGATAAACCAAATCACCATTTTTAATGAAAATTCAATTCCCCTGGCCGAAAATTTATATTACAAATCACCTGAAAATTTGGGAAAAATTAGTGCTACTCCTATAAATGATGCGTACCACAATCGGGAAAAGATTATTTTTGATTACAATATTCCGGAGCAATCCATTCTTATGGCCTGTGCAGCCGACCAGTATAGACAAGGCGAATTAAACAATAAAGGACTACTTGTTGATTATGCATATTTAGATTCAGAAATCATTGACTTATATATTAATCATCAATCAAAAAAGACCGACAATAAACCTGCCATCAATAAGGTAATTGATTATCATCTGCCAATAAATACATGGGATGACATTTTTGCTTTTAGCAATATTGAAATAGGTTTTAACTACAAATACAATCGTATTAATTTAATCCACTTGTCTAATTCTCTGACAATGTTTAAGGATAAGGATTTTATTAATTTCACTAATTATACATATGACAATTACTATCTGGCAGCTAATCCGATTTTATTTAAAAAATTAACAAAGGAAGAAAAAAGGGAGCAAAAACCTGCTTATAAATCACTATTGGAAAATGGAACCAAGGTGAGAGATGTTATATATACCATGAAACCATTTGAAGTCATCAATAATGGAATTGTTTTTTTTGGATCTCAAAATTCGCTGATAGCTCAACAAGGCGCCCTAATAATTGTTAATGGAGTAAGAACTGGTGAAAACATCGGTGTTTTAGACCAGATTAGTCCATTTGATGTAGACGAAATTATAATAAGCACCAATCCATCTGAAATCCACAATTACACAGCTTTAAATAGTGTGGGTGTTATTGATATTAGATTTAAGGATGGTACCGAAAATAATTCTGTTGAAAGTGAGCCCGCTTTAACCGAATTTGAGCATGTGGATTATGAAAAGGATGGTAAAAAATTAAAAAATAAAGATGACCTACGTACCACACTTTATTGGGAACCTTTTCACCAGGTGCAATCAAGTGAAAATGAATTGAAATATTTTCATTCAGATATTAGAGGAAAATTTATCGGGACTATTCAGGGAATTGATAAAAATGGAAATGTAATTGATTTCCATTTTGATTACGAATCCATACAATACATGGAGAAAAATCAATAACTATTTACGGCCTATATAAAGGATATTAATACAATGGCTGAAGTCAGTAACACCACCAGGAGGACTATTTCAATAACAGTATAAAACTTAAGTTTCTTTGCTTGGTTATTTTTTTTCATGGCATTTTATAGAGATGAAAAAATTGATTGTTGATAGCATACAAATATACCAACCCCTCTTAAATCAATCTTAATATTTGATTTCTAATGTTAGATCATTTGTTTCGCATATGTATACCGAATGTATTTTTAAATAATTAGAATTATCAAAATATACATATCAGCCCAATGAAATAATTGGCATAATTTTGACATTAGTTATTTGAATACTGTAATTCTTTAATATGCATGTGATCAGTCGCCTTATTTTTAGTGCTCTTATAGTAATTACACTATCGAATTACGCCTTTGCCCAGAAACCAGCTCAGCAACTACCTGAAAAAACCAGAATTCTATTCTTGCTAGACGGTAGTGGTAGCATGCTCGCCAGATGGGAAAACACATTGAGAATAAACGTGGCCAAAACCTTTCTAGCACAGTTTGTTGATTCATTAAAGGTAAATGAAGAGCTTGAAATAGCGCTCAGAGTATATGGCCATCAATTTGATAGAAGGTATCACAAGTGTAATGATACAAAACTGGAAGTTCCTTTCAGCAGAAACAATCATGATAAAATCATTCAAAAGCTTCGATTATTAGAACCAAAAGGAACCACACCCATTGCTTATTCTCTTGAGCAAGCAGCTTCAGATTTCCCTATAGATAAAAATTACCGTAACATCATCATTATCATCACAGATGGTATCGAATCCTGTGACGGAGACCCCTGTGCGGTTTCTTTGGCTTTACAAAAGAAGGGGATTTTTCTCAAGCCTTTCATTATTGGAATAGGTATGGAGAAAGACTACAGAAATGCTTTTGGGTGCATGGGTGAATATTTTGACGCAAGGAATACCCATGATTTTAGAAAAGCGCTGTCAAAAGCTGTCAATCAAAGTTTAGGAAAAACTACGGTTTCAGTAGAATTGCTGGATGAGAACAATCAACCAAGTGAGACAAATGTCAATGTTTCATTCATCAACAATATTACAGAAAACTCTGTTTTTGAGTTCATCCATTACCGTGATCCACAAGGCAGGCCTGATTCTGTAGAAATTGACCCTGTATTATCGTATAATGTTGTTGTTAACACTATTCCAAAAGTGGAAAGAAACAATATGAGTTTTGAAGGGGGGAAACATCATGTTTTACCTATAAAAGTACCACAAGGACATGTGTCTGTGAAATTCCCAGGGGTTTCCGCTTATCCGCATGGCGTTCCCTGTCTTATTAAAAATGTGAAAACGGGATATACCTATACTACTTTTCAAGCTAATGAATCAGTAAAACTTATTGCTGGAATTTATGACCTTGAAATACTTACATTACCTATTAAAAGTATTCCTATTCAAATAGAACCAAAACAAACCAAAACTATCACTCTTAACAAACCGGGTCTGATTAATTTTATTTCTACATCCAGGGGCATAGCAAGTATATACCAATTGGATCTTGAAGGACGCCAAAAGTGGGTTTGTAATTTAAATTCAAATGTCACAACTCAAACTATTACAATACAGCCAGGTAAGTATAAAGCGGTTTTTAGGTCTGAAAGGGCAAGAGGAAGTAAGTTTACTACTATACGAAACTTCACTGTGAACGAAGGAAGCACCATTACGATACGACTGTAATATTGCAACCATTGAAGTAATCTCCATAAAGTAACAAAACCTTACTCGAAAATAATTAACTAAAAATATCTCCAATTTATAACTGTTCATTTCTATAGTTTTAGTTAATCAATCAAACTAATACAAATGAACTCATTAACCCTATCAGAAAGTGGGCTTATCCAGCAAGGATACGTAGATAGCCCCACTACTAAACTAAAAAACATAAGTAATGGATTGCGATTTACCCCTACGCTGTGTATGGCTTTGGCCATAGTAGGGCTAATAACACAGGCTACATGGATTCACTTTTCACTGGCTGCATTAGGTATTATTCCTTTTTGGTTTCCTTCTCATCATCCATTTGACATTTTGTACAATCAGCTAATAAGAAAAATTATACGTGCTGAAAAACTCCCTCCTAACCCACTTCAAAGAAGGATAGCTTGCGTAATGGGGGGATTGATGAACATCTTAATAGGTATCTCATTTGTGATGTCAAATGCCACCCTGGCTTATTTATTTGGAGGAATACTCATCACTCTCCAACTAATTGTAATTACTACCCACTTTTGTATAGCTTCCTGGATGTATGAATATGCATTAAAATTATTTGGTGTATATCCTGATCAGATTACAGTACAAAAAGCAAAGTCATTGTTAAGTAAGGGAGCAATCATCATTGATGTTAGAAATAAAATTGAATATCAGAAAGGCCATATCAATGGTGCGAAAAATATTCCTTTGGAAGTAATTAATGAAGACTTTCCGCGAATAAGTCAACCAATTATTCTTTACTGTAAAGGTGGGATGAGGTCATCAGAAGCTACCCGAATTCTCTTAAATAACGGACATACTGACGTTTACAATTTAGGATCGATAGATAAGTGGGAATAAAAAAAGGGAGCTTAAAGCCCCCTTAATTTATGATAATATTTTTGCAATTGTAGTGCCTATTTCTGCAGGTGAGTCAACCACATGCAAGCCACATTCTTTCATTATTTTCATTTTAGCTTCAGCAGTATCATCTGCTCCACCTATGATAGCTCCTGCATGGCCCATTCTTCTGCCTGGAGGTGCCGTTTGCCCAGCGATAAAACCAACAACTGGCTTTGGATTTCCTTGAGCTTTTAGCCATCTGGCTGCATCTGGTTCATACGTACCACCAATTTCTCCAATCATAATGATTGCATCGGTTTCAGGATCATTTACAAGAAGTTCTACTGCTTCTTTAGTAGATGTTCCAATGATTGGATCACCACCAATTCCAATGGCAGTAGAAATTCCCAAGCCAGCTTTTACCACCTGGTCTGCAGCTTCATATGTTAATGTACCTGATTTGGAAACAATACCTATTTTACCAGATTTGAATACAAAACCTGGCATGATTCCTACTTTAGCCTCACCAGGAGTGATTACTCCAGGGCAGTTTGGACCTACTAACGTCACATCCCTCTCCCTGATATATTGCTTGGCTTTGATCATATCAGCAACAGGAATACCTTCTGTGATAGTTACTATCACTTTTATTCCGGCATCAGCTGCTTCCATAATTGCATCAGCAGCAAAAGCAGGTGGCACAAATATGATCGTCACATTTGCCTGTGCTCCATCAACTGCTTCTTGCACAGAATTAAAAACTGGTTTTCCCAAATGTGTCTGGCCACCTTTACCAGGAGTGACTCCACCGACTACATTTGTTCCATATTCAATCATTTGTTCAGCGTGAAAAGATCCTTCTGATCCTGTAAAGCCCTGAACTATAACTCGCGATTCTTTATTTACTAAAACACTCATTTTTATCTTTATTTCGGGCAAAAATAGAAGATTAAAAAACTAACACAAAACAAATCTACCATTGAAGGAAAAAACCTTATAGCAATCTTTATAATAATCAATTCAAGATTTAACATAATTGTTTATAAAAATTACTTTTAGGCTTTCCTATTGCTTTATAACTTAACTTTTCATAAAAATTTATCATTTCAGGCATTGACTATGAAAAAAGAAAAATCAGGCTTACAGCATTGGCAAATAAAAGTTCATGAAATCATCTTTGAAGCAGACACCTTTGCTGGAAAGCTTTTTGACCTATCGCTAATTGTCATTATACTTTTAAGTATTATAACAGTGCTCCTTGAGAGCGTACCAAGCATAGGAGAAAAGTACGGGCAACTATTACGCCTGGCAGAATGGGTTTTCACCATCCTATTCACAATAGAGTACTTTGCCAGAATTGCTGCACTACGAAAACCGAAACACTATATATTTAGCTTCTATGGAATCATTGATTTACTTTCTATCCTACCTACTTATCTCAGTTTGGTTTTAGTTGGTTCACATGCACTTATTGTCATTCGGATTTTCAGGCTGTTACGGATATTCAGAATCCTCAAGCTGGTCCAGTTTTTAGGTGAAGCAAATGTTTTATACCAGGCTATAAAAAACAGTCTACCGAAAATCATAGTGTTTATCATCGCTGTAATATGTATATCGACAATTATGGGAACGCTCATGTATATTGTAGAAGGACCTGAGAACGGATATAAAAGCATACCAATTAGTATCTACTGGACCATCGTTACTTTAACAACTGTTGGCTATGGAGATATTGCGCCTCAAACACCATTAGGGCAAAGCCTCGCTACACTTCTCATGATCCTTGGGTATGGAATCATCGCTGTACCTACAGGCATTGTTACTGCCCAACTCACCAATCTAAAGTTTAGAAAAGGAAATGTTAACAAAGCATGTCAGTCTTGCGGCAAGGATGGCCATGAAACCGATGCACAGTTTTGCAGTAATTGCGGCGAGCCCATTTAAATATTTTCAACAATATGATTTAATTTTTAAAAATTATTGATGAGTTCAAGACTATCACTATCTTTAAATGAATAATGTTTTCATTCGTTGAAATTATCAAAAACCAACCCGAAAGGCTGTTTCTCAGTATAATTCTACGTATTTCTTCGTAAGTACAAAATTAAATTTCGCAAGAACCCAAAACAACAAGGATTTAAAAATATTGTGAATCTCACAATCGACCCCCTAAATAAGAAGGTAAATTTTGACATTCGTAATTTTCGTAATAATATTTGATCTGATATGTATTTTTTTAAACAAAACGTTATATTTTTTTTAACTTATCGTAGAATAAATTAACTTTGTCTCAACAAAACGCTAAAAACGTTAAAGATTTTCCAAAAGGGGAAAGATAAAACATGAAATTGTAAGGTGATGAAATTGGCAGACATGCCCTCCTGTCTCGGGGGTGGAGAGTCTGGGATAAAGCTTATGCGATGATCAGGCATATGCCTAACTACTCCGTGGAGGTTCGAATCCTTCCCTTACAGCAATATTTTAAAAACCTCTAAAGTGAGGTTTTTCTTTTCTATGACATATTGTAAGGTGATGAAACTGGCAGACATGCCCTCCTGTCTCGGGGGTGAAGAGTCCGGAATAAATTGCGTGTGTTGATCAGACACTGTGACTAACCGCTTCGTGGAGGTTCGACTCCTCCCCTTACAGCTAATTAATTAAGCATCTGATAAGTAACTTCTAATAAGCGAAAATCAGATGCTTTTTTCGTTTGCTTCAATGATAGCTTGAATGGTCTGATCAGGCTGAGCGCCTAAACCTTCCTGACGATGGATAACTTCACCTGTGGGACTTAATACTGTGATAAGATTTGAATGACTAAAATCTGTATCGCTAATCACTTTATATTTAACTCCTAATACTACTGCCAACTCCAGTACATTATCCTCACTACTGGTCAATAGCGTCCAGTGATCATCAAATTCATTTTCTTGTGCAAATTCTTTTAATCTCGCTGGATTATCTCTTTCAGGATCTATGCTAACCAGCACATATTGCACATTTTCAATACCTTTCTCTTTTAGCTGCTCTTCAATAATTTTAATATCGGCTACTATTCTTGGACAAGCAAATTGGCAATGTGTATATACCATGCTAATGATTTTTAACTTACCTCCTATTTGAGAAAGTGTGATTGAATCTCCATCTTGATTTGCCCATTCAGATTCCAAATTAAATAGTGATGCTCCGGATACTTCCATGCTTTCCATGCCTTCATGATGATGTGCGTGCATGTCGCCTCCATGCTCTCCATGCATATCTCCATCATGCATTTCTTCAGAATGCATCTCATGGCCGCTATGATCTTCAGATTTATGACTGTGTGTACATGCAGATACATAAACAGCGATTCCAATTATTAATATTGTTTTTTTGAACATCATCTTTGTTATTTACTTTTTGCACATCTAAATCCAAGATTGGACACAGTGTAATTTGCCTTCAAACTCGATCTGAAAGCATATCTTAAAAATGCGACATAATTTTTATTATCCTTCACACCAAAAGCTCCACCTGCACAAAATAAGTTTCGGTCAATTCCCGCATTGGCCCTGGATTCGCCAATCAGTAGCGCAGAATTAAAGTCATATACCCATTCCCATATTAATCCATGCATACCAACTACACCATAAAAATTAGTAAACCCATCCTGAACCGGTGGGAACCGGTCCGGGTTGGGTTTACTATACCAATCAATAAGTCTTTGATAAAAATCTTCATCCATTGAAGCGTTGGCCTTTTCCTTACTTGATAAGCCGGTATATTCCCATTCTGAAGTAGTCGGCAATCTTTTACCTTCCCACTTGCAATACTCCTTGGCAACAAACCATGAAACATAAGTTACCGGACTTTCAGCAGAAACAGGGCGATTTTCCGGCCAATTGACCAGATAATTACCATCAGCAAAAATGGTTTTCATGTTTTCCTTTTTCCACTTGGGATTTGCTTCAATAAATTTAGAAAAGTCTCCCTCTGTTACCGGATAGGTGTCTAAATAAAACCCATCTACTTCTACCTTAGTAGAATCTCCGTAAAGAGGGAAAAAACTTCCAGCTGGTATATATTTCATATCAGGATATTCTTTCATCTGTGCTATCAGATGAAAAGAGATAATTGAATTGAATATGAGAAATAATACCAGCCGCATATTTTTAGTGTCCTGAAGATTTTCTTATTTGAGCAACTTTTGCAGGAGAAACACTTCCTCCTTTATTACCCCATGAATTTAACACGAAAGTTACTACGTTAGAAACTTGTTCGTCATTTAAATTCAGGTTAGGCATTAAGCTATTAAAGCTTTCTCCATTTACCTTAATCGGACCTTCTAAACCATTTACTACTACTTCAACCGCACGATCAACATCTGAATTTAGGTAATCTGATTTTGCCAATGGAGGGAAAGCGCCCGGGATACCTTGTCCTTCTGCCTGGTGACATGCCTGACAGTTTTGAACGTATATTGCTTTACCCATTTCAATTTGATCATCCAAAGATTCAGCTTTTGGAGCTTCCACTGTTTCAGTTTCCGGCATTTCTGATACGGCACTACCTTCAGATTGGTAAATTCGATCATCCTGCTGACCTGAGTAAATTTCCGTGGTTTCCTGTCCACCAACTTTTAACATTCCCAATGCACCTTTGTTAAATGCTCTGAAAATAGAATGGTCAACCAAAATAAATGTTCCAGCTACTTCTGCCTTAAATTCAACCATTGTTGATCCTCCAGCAGGAACCAATGTAGTCTGTACATCTTTTTGTACAACCTCAGTACCTCCATCTATATAAACATTGTCAAATATTTCGCCAATCACGTGGAATGATGAAACCAGATTAGGGCCACCATTCCCTACAAATAGTCGAACTGTTTCACTTTTTTCAGCTGTAATAGCATTATCACCCGTTAATGAACCTACAGATCCATTAAACACTACATAGTCAGGATTTTCGCTTAACGCCTTGTCCATGCTAAATGACTGATGTCCTGCTTCACCATATTTTCCTTTGGTATAAAATTCACCCTGCATTACATAGTATTCTTTATCAACAGGAGGAAGTCCTTCTTCGGGTTCTACTAAAATCAGTCCGTACATACCGTTTGCAATGTGCATCCCTACAGGTGCCGTAGCACAGTGATATACATACAAACCAGGGTTTAAGGTTCTGAAAGTAAATACTGTTTCGTGACCCGGAGCGGTAAATGTAGAGGTAGCTCCTCCACCAGGACCTGTTACTGCGTGTAAGTCAATGTTGTGTGGGTTTTTACTTGAAGAGTGGTTTTTCAAATGAAACTCCACCAAGTCGCCTTCTCTTACACGAATGAATTTACCAGGCACACTACCACCGAACGTCCAGAATGTATATTCCACACCATCAGATAAAGTTTTCTTGATTTCTTTTACTTCAAGATCAACTATTACCTTGGCTGAATATTTACGGGTAATGGGTGGAGGCACATTTGGAGCATCCGTCAATTCTGCTTGTATCGCCTCTGTAGGCGCGTCCGCAGTATTACCTTCGATATCATTTGTGTCTTTTTGCTTTTCACCGCATGCAGAAAATAATACGAGGTTGATTAAAAATAAGTAAACTAAGTTTTTCATGTTAGGATCATTTAATATTTGAGTTTAGTTTTTCTTTAATCTGGGGAAATAACACATTGTTTTCCAAATGAACATGTTGATGTGTATCATCTTCTAACTCTTCCAAAAGGTAAAACAACACTCGATACGAATTACAAGCATCTTCAGGAGGAACAAAACCATTAGAAAGCGTCCTAATCTTGCTCAATGATTCACCTGCAAATTCGTGTTCTTTTTCTAAATCTCCCAGTAAATCACTGTATTCTTCGTACTTAATTGATTTACTATCTTCTGTTCCCACTAATTTTAACAATGGAAATACATTTTTTTCTTCTTTGTTTGTATGATCCTGAAGCTCATTTGCAAGTTCATATACTACCTGATAAAGTTCAATCAATTCAGGATGATTTTCTCCATGAACACTGGCTACTTTATGTGCTAATGTAAGTAATTGCGGAAGTGCTTTCTTTAAATAGTTATGATGATTTTCAATAATAAACTCGATTAATAAGTTTATACTCCATTGATTAAACCTTAATAATGAACCAGGTTCGTGATGAAGCTCTGAAATTTCTTTTATCAATGCATCGGTTGACACACCTGCTTTATCACAAGCATCTCTTAGTGGTATCTTCCCTTTGCAACAAAAATCAATATCATGTTTTTTAAATACTATTGCCGATCCAGGGTTAGCGGTTACGATAGAAGCAACCGTCATTTCTTGTATGCTCATAAAGTTCTGTTTTTGTTATTGGACAAAACTACTATGTAAGCCAGTCTTCCTATTATGATTATAATCACAAGAAAACACCTTTCACTTATCCTATTTCAATGAAAATCAGTCATTTTATATTATTGCCAGCTGAATTATCCTCTTTCTTTTATTGCAATATGCAATGGAGAACCATCAATAACCTCAAATCACTTCTTAAAAATTAAATGAACGGTATAAATACATATCGCTGGTAATCAACTATTTTGATACTTCTTTTTCTAATTCCAACCGATATTTTGTCCTAGTCTGTGGAGGGGTTTTAATGATGTACTCTCTGGCTCTCTCTAGCGTTTGACCACTTAAGGAGGACAAATAATCCAACGCATTTTCTAAAGAAAATTCTACACCAGTTTTTTCATAAAATTTAGGCGTCAAATCTGTCCAAATCACTGCATCCAGATTTTTGGTATCCAACCATGCCTTAATTTTACTTTTTAAAAATTCTATATCCTTTCTTATTTGATAATTATTGCCGGCAACAAAACCAATCTCTTCGATTGTATCGGCTCCTTCCCTAGATTGAAGATTCTTTCTTGCTTCTTCAAGGTTATCTGCTTCCATTAAATGCCAAAAAGTTGGTACGTCATCAAACTTTGGGTCTATAACAAGTGTTAGCCTTCCATCACTGGCTATTCTGGAGAACTCTATGGGAAGCTCCGGTCCATCTGAAAGCCATGGACTGCTATCAATCTTTAATTCCCTGGGGCTCCATAATAATGATCCCCAAGCTAACACAGCTATTTTCATTGGTAATTTTTTTCCCATCTAAATAGCCAATTTCATCGCCAATATGCAACAATCAATTACTTTAATAAAACACTAAAAAGTCTCAGCCCATTCTCAAATGGCAAACCTTTTTACACACACAATTGATTATGTTTCGCAGCAGCAACGGCCAGTTGACCCAATGCAATTCCACCATCATTAGATGGGACTTTACTTTGGGTAAGAACGTTAAAACCTTTTACTTCAAGTATTGAAATTGCTTTTTCCAATAAATATTTATTTTGAAATGCCCCTCCGGAGAGTGCCACTTCATTGATTTGCTTTTCTTCTCGCATTATTTGCGATACCCTGACTATCACGTCGGCAATGGTGTTGTGAAATTTAGTAGAGATATGTCGAATATCTACCCCCCAATGAATATCATCAAGAATATCTGTAATGGTGTTTTCAAAACTGATTTTACCATCAAAGATTTCGAATTGGTAAAACTCATCGCAGTTTTTTAACAATTTACTTTCCAGCATCATGGGTGCTTGGGAATGATACTTCGCTTCCAGACACAATCCTGTAAGTGCGGCTACCGCATCAAACAACCTCCCTGAGCTACTACACAGTGGGCAATTAATATTTCTTTCCAGGCTATTTAGCGCTATAATCAATTCATTCTTTTCGATGCCTGGCAGGAATTTCAGTATGCTTTTTCTATCTATACCATGGAAATAAAGATAACTCAGAGCGGATCTCCATGGGTGATATGCTGACATATTCCCTCCTGAAATGGGCACATACTCAAAATGATAGGTTCGTTCGAAATCACAAATATCCCCGGTTAGAAACACTCCTCCCCATAAGTTTCCATCAGTTCCATAACCTGCGCCATCCAGGCATACCCCGATAGTTTCCCCAAAATGATGGTTTTCAGTAAGACAGGAAGCCATATGTGCATGGTGATGTTGCACTTTTATGATTGGCACATCAAATTTCTCTGCAAACCTGGTGGTTAAGAAATCGGGATGAAGGTCACACGCAACCAGGGTAGGATTAAAATCAAAAAGTTGACAGAATCGCTCAAAATTTTCCTCATAAAATTCATAGGTATGGCTATGTCTTAAATTACCAATGTATTGGCTGAGGATAGCGCTATCACCCTTTCCTAGGGCAAAAACATTTTCTACATCTGTTCCTGTTGCAAATATCCCTTGGCAATTTAACGAGACTGAAATTGGTTTAGGAGCAAACCCTCTTGCCCTTTTGACTAACCTCAATTTATTATTTGCCGAAAAGACAATTGAATCGTCCACACGATTATGGATTTCCCGATTATTGGTGATCATGGCATCACAGCGCGTCCCTAATTTTTTCAAAGCGACTTGATCATCTTTCACAATAGGTTCTTCCGATATATTCCCACTGGAAATAGCCAATGCATCTGTTTTTAATTTTTCGAAAAGTAAATAATGTAAGGGCATGTGAGGCAACATAACGCCTAGCGTATTTAATCCATCATTCACACCATGGAAAATTCTTTTCTTATGTTTAACTAATACAATGGGCTTCTGAATACTAGTCAATGTATTTTCTTCCGCTTCTGAAATATCCGCATATTTATTAATTGCATTGATATCTTTAAACATGACTGCGAGCGGTTTTCCATATCCTTTTTTATTGATTCTCAGCCTTTCAACAGCCGCTTGATCCAGTGCATTACATGCAATAAAAAATCCACCAATCCCTTTAATAACTACCGTTTTCCCTTCATCAATTAATTGCGCAGCTTTTTGAAGAATCTTCTCCTCTCCTATGGTGGTTTTGCCATTGCAAATGAGGCTGATTTGTGGCCCGCAATCATTGCAAGCAAGGGAAGGAGAGTGAAAGTGTCGGCCATTCTCATCTGAAAAAACCTTTTGACAGTTTTCACACAAATCAAATTCCGCCATTGTTGTATTTGATCGATCGTAAGGCAGGTTTTTTACAATGGAAAAATGAGGCCCACAATTTTTGCATGCGGCAAATGAATAACCCTTCTGATTTGCTTGAGTTTTGATATCATGCAAACAATCATCACAAACCGCTAAATCCACATTTATTTCAATCAATTCATCCGATAAAGTCTTTGAAGGTATTATTTCAAAACCTTGGTATTCTTTAAATTCCCCTTCCTTATATTTGAATGAATGAGCCTTTGCAATTTTATGAGAATGATTTTTCAATTCATCCACAAACAAATCAATTTCAACCTGTTTTCCCGCTATTTTAATTTCAACAACTTCATGGTGGCTTTTTACCCACCCATTCAAATGATGTTTTTTAGCAAGTTCATATACAAATGGTCTAAAGCTAACCTCTTGTTCTAATCCACTGATATCAATTTCCAATGCTTTTTTCATAACCGGATAGTTTAAATATTTCCTCCCCTTCTTTTATCTTCTTTATCACATTAATATTCATAACAAACAATAATGCAATTACACATTGATTTATAACACGTTTTAACAGAGCAAATGCACTTAAAAATGATGATGAGTTGCATGCAAACCCATCTCTTCTATGAGAAATAAATAATCCTTCGATGGTATAAATAGAGCTGGTTAACATGGTCATTTATTTCAATGCAGCAGTAGTTATTTCAATGTTGATCTAACTAAAAATACAAACCAGGAATTAAGGAAACACTACATTTAACACATTATTGAAGTGAAATCTGATGAAAATCATCTTTTAAATTTTTACATTAAAAATTAAGTTGAATATCAATTGAAGTAGTTAATTAATAAGGGAGATTAACACCAAAAAGAATTTAGAGCATGAATAATTCTATAAACTAACCAATTGAATGATTATTTATAATCAGACTTAAACAGATAACATTTAAAATTATTGAATAACAATGGGGAAAATAAATGAAGGTCAATTCTCTTTATAGATAAATCAAGCCCATACAAATATTATCATGGAGCTGAGTCAACTTTAATTTGAAAATGCTCAAGGCCAAACATTACCGTTCGAATTTGAACAATAAAGACCGATGGCGAACAGGCCTATATAAATTATCTAGCCTATTACACTCAGAAACGTGCTTTTTAAAATGGCACCTTTCTTGAAATCTACTTTAAAATTCCAGTTTGAAGTATGATCTCTTTGAATCAGATAGTTAAGAAAAAGGACAAGGCGGGAAAGAGTATTGTGATACTGGATCACCTTAACCTTACCATTAGACAGGGAGAATACATCTCCGTGGTAGGGTTTAATAAATGTGGTAAAACTGCCCTTATTAAGATTTTATCTATGCTGGACCGCAATTATTATGGTAACTATCAATTTAATGGAACAAACCTGGAGAGCATGGATGACAATTCCTTTCAAGAGTTTAGAATTAAAAATATTGGTCTTGTATTTAAAGACTTCAACATGGTAGATTATTTTTCCATTCAGGAGAATATATTATTACCGTTACGATTTATTGAAAAGGATAAACGCCAGGCTAAAGAGAGAGCTAAAGAATTTTGCCATCACTTTAAAATCAACCATAAAAAAAATCACCTGGCTTCAAACGTAAATAACTTTATCAGAATAAAAGCCGCCATCGCCCAGTCCCTCATTTTAAATCCTAACATACTTTTGGCAGATGATATTTTTCATGGTTTAAATGATGAGGAAGTCCGATCTCTAATAGATTTGTTAGCTTCGTTAAACAATGAAGGGCTTACCGTTGTTTTAACTTCAGAAAACCTTAAAGATGCTAATTTGTTCCATCGGAAGATTTTCATCAATGACGGAAAAGTATTCACAGACTTACCCTTTGAAGAATGACAAAACTGTCCATTATTTACCACAAGTGTGTTCAAAATTGCACACCTTATTTGTTTCAAATTGTAAATCAAAGGCAAAAAGGGACAATTAAATGGCTGGCACAATGTTTGAACATAAACAATCACCAAGCTGAACCAACATGAAAAAACCTATAATCAATTTTTTTAATCATCAGAAATTACTACTTACCATTGGTCTTGTAGTATCCCTGCTTATTCTTTTCCAGAAGGATATCTATTCAAATACTGAGATCAAGGAACATCTCCCTAATGTAAAACAACTACAAGAAACGGTAAGCCAAAGAATGATATCCTCTGAATCTTCAGATGACGTAAATTTATCCAACGGTAATTTTATTGCCGCTTATATAAATGTAGTTTCTAATCGACCTGCTAAAGAGACGGAAGAAAAGTGCGACAAGCAAACTGCATTATCTACCCTCAAATGCAAAGTGGTTAAAATATTCTCGGCCATTTAAACCATTCCTTAACTATTCCCTTCTCAGAAGAACCCATTCTTTGTTACATTTGTTGGTAAAAGAAAAACCCTCAAATGGAAGATTACTTTAAATCAAAAATCAGAAATGTTCAAGACTTTCCTAAACCTGGAATTGTCTTTAGAGATATCACCACCTTACTTCAAGATGCTGAGGCATTCAATAAAATGGGCGATGCATTATATCACATATCCAAGGATCGCGGCATTCAAAAAGTAGTTGGAATTGACTCACGTGGATTTATTTTTGGAGGATACCTTGCAGATCGATTAAATGCCGGATTGGTATTGATCAGAAAATCAGGGAAGTTGCCCTCAGAAACCATTCAGCAAACTTATCAATTAGAATATGGTACCGATACCCTGGAAATCCATAAGGATGCAATTAAACCAGGGGAAAAAGTATTAGTGCACGATGACCTTCTGGCAACGGGCGGCACAGCAAAAGCAGCTTGCCAGTTAATTGAGAAAATGGGTGGTGTAGTCGAGCAGGTTTCCTTTATGATTGAGTTAAGCTTTTTACAGGGAAGAAAACATTTTAATGGGTACTCACTTAACACGGTAGTTAATTATTCCTCTGAATAGCAACATTTTTATTTCAAACCAAAACACTATTTCGAAATGATATAAAATCAGAGTGGAGTACTATTTAGCTTTTTCTGGTGATTTGAATTGATTTCCCATCCCCTTTTCAAGATTTTTCAAAGACCTTGAGGCAAGCTGACGTTGGTCATATAATTTTTGAAAACAAGTTTTACTTTTGATAGCATTAAAAGATGAAGATTTCCTTGTTATCAATTCAAAATAATAGGATTTTTAAAATATCAGGAAATCGTCTTTTTTGATATAACTTATTTTTATTAACTAAAATAAAAGCAACATGGCTAAAATAGGAACATTAGACTTCACCGGTATTTCAGGCCACATATACACCTTCAATGTGTATCCTATGAATTATCAACTTTCGGATAAAGAAGCAGTATATTTTGTAACCCACAGAACGATAAAAGCGGATGCCTCTGTTGATCATCTTTTACTTTATGTAGGTGAAACAGAAAATCTTGCTAAAGAATTTATTAATCATCCTAAATCACCTTCCTTTGATAAAGAAATAGCCAATTGCGTATGCGTACATTGGGAAGATCATGAAGAAACCCGCACAAATATAAAAGACGATCTGCTCAATCATTACCACCCTCCATGTAATGATTATTAATCGGTTCTGATATGATATTAGCCATTTTCCCGGGAGGCACTTCTTCCTGGGTAGTGGCTTCATCCATCGTACCGATATCCATATTAAAAGGGCTAGGCGAAAAGGAAACAATAAATATTGCTACAGCTATCCACCCTAATATTTTTCGTTTTAAATCCAGTTTATTTTCAATTTCTGAAGGCGGATGATCCGTTCCTAAAAATCTCCCCACCACAAAAGCAAATACCAGGTACTCATAGCTATTGAGGGAAGATTCCAAAAAACTAGACCCCACATACTGTATAATAAATATCCATATTGATATCAAAATTCGAATTCTGAAATCAGGTGCTACGGTACGAAATACAATATTGAGATACAACATATAGATACCTCCATATATCAATAATTCCTCCATAGGTAAATGAGGAGTAATCATTCCATATCCTGCAAATAAAATGAATGCCACAAAAAACACCTTGAAGGCAAAATTCGCTCTTTTGTACCCCAACAATCCATACAACACATGTCCTCCATCCAGTTGACCTATAGGAAGTAAATTTAATGCAGTGAAAAATAGCGCCAGGTATCCCGCAAAAAGCCAGGGGTAATGATACAGTTCCTTCATATTAGGAACTAGCTCAGGATCTGGAGCTACTTTATCTTTAAAAAAGTCAAAAAGTAAATTAGACCCCAGTTCCAGTCCACCGGTGGCAAAATAAGCACTATCCCCTATTTGCTCTTTCACTTCATTACTTAAATATTCGATATCACCTACATAAATAACAGTATCCAGATCATAAACAATGTTTTCATAATCCTCACCAAATATTTGGTATTCCGGGTGTATCTCAAAAATATATTCTTTTGGTGGCAAAGTATAAAAGCCATAAAGGAGCACAAAAATAGCAACTACAAACCCTGACAATGGACCAGCAACACCAATATCAAAAAACTGCCGGGTAGTTCTGGGCTTTCCTAAAATTTTAATAAAAGCCCCCATCGTTCCAATAGTAGGTACTGCCAAAAAGCCCACCCAAAGAGGAATATAATAAGGAAGCGTAACTTTTATTTGGTAATATCTCGCCGTTAGATAATGGCCAAACTCATGAACCGTCAAAATCAACAGGAAAGGAATAGAAAAAGAAAACCCACCTAAGAAGTCATCAAAGGTCATCCCAAATCTTCCTGGGAAAATGATAAACTTTCCAAACATCCATTCTGCACCTGCAAGTGTAGTGGTGACGATGGTAACAAGAAAAAGTAAAATGTGAATCCAGTATTTCTTAAGCACGTCCGTTATTGCCTGGTAGCATATTTTGAGTTAAAAAATTTCTTTTGACTAATACTCCTTTTATTCCTAACCGATTTGCAGTATCAATGTTTTCTTGTTTGTCATCATAAAAAACAGCCTGACCGGGCTCCACACCCATTTCCTTTATCACCTCCTCGTAGATATTTTCATCTGGTTTCCGCATTCCCAACTCACAACTATAAAACAATTTTTCAAACAAATCACTGGGATGGTTATAGGGTGTTTGCTTCTCAAAAATACGATGAAAAGCATCCACATGAATCACATTGGTATTGCTTAAAATACACAGTTGATAATGATCTTTCAATGATTCAATCCAGCTAAAACGCTCTTCAGGAATATCTAACAACATGCTATTCCAGGCAGTATCAATTTGCTCATCCGTCAATTTCTTGGGAGTAAGTCCCCTGATATGAGATCTAAATTCTTCACATGAAATATTTCCTTTTTCATATTCCATGTAAAATGATTGATTCAACTGAGCCTCTTCCAAAATATCAAATTCCTCTCCAACAAGGGCTCTGAAAGCATCTAATGTTCTATGAATGTCCAGGTTAATAATCACTCCTCCCAGATCAAAGATGATCACCCGTATATTTTGCTGCATTAATTTTATTTTATTGTTGTGTATTAGGGCGCAAATATCTAATATTGCACTCCCAAATTCAAGGGGCTTTTCATTTATTCCATAAATGGAATTCTTCTTGATTGGTGCCATGACTCATCCCGATAGATTTCGGGAGGTTAGAGCACCTGACTCCCCCGATAACTATCGGGGCAGGAGTCGCCAGGTTCGAGACCCGTACTCGAATTAAAAATAAAATCGGGCCCATAGCTCAGTTGGTTAGAGCACCTGACTCATAATCAGGGGGTCCCAGGTTCGAGCCCTGGTGGGCCCACAGTATGAAAAGCCAGCATCGTTTCAGATGTCTGGCTTTTTCATTTATAATTCGTAAAATATTCAGAAAAGAAAATATGGCCTGAAAAGCGAATTGGTACCTGGGCCATTGACTTCACAGACCTAAACGATAGTGGAAAACATACCTAGGGATCAATTGGACGGGCTTTTTGCGTTG
>JBNLGO010000050.1:0-22696 GCA_050306095.1 Cyclobacteriaceae bacterium | reverse complement strand
TATAATCTGGCTACAGAGGTCTTTCTTCTACCTATTTTATTAATTACATCCATCTACTTAAAATTTTAGAACTTTAGGGTTTTGAGCCTCATGTGGATGCTCATTTCCATCGTAAACGTATAAATTCTTGAATAACTTTCTGCCCAATCTGTTTTTAGGCAGCATACCTCTCACTGCATTTTCAACAATCAGTGATGAAGATTTGGCTTTCAGTTGCCTTGGTGTAGCAACTCTTTGCCCTCCTGGATGGCCAGTATGTCTGATATACTGTTTATCCGTCCACTTCTTACCAGTTAATCTGATTTTGTCCGCGTTGATGACAATCACTCTGTCACCACAGTCTACATGGGGAGTGTAGCTGGCCTTGTGCTTACCTCTTATTATTCGAGCAACCTGGCTGGCGAGTCGTCCTAAGATCTGATTTTCAGCGTTTATAACTACCCACCCCTTTTCGACGGTAGCATCGTTTGCCGAAACTGTCTTATAACTTAATGTATCCACTTATTTAAACTATTTATTTGTGTAATTAATTTACGTTTGTAAATCGGGTCGCAAAGATAGGTGCTTATTTTTGTATTTCCAAGGCATCCAATTATACAAAAACATCATTTCTATGAATACTTTTTCATTTGATTGACCATTGCATTAAAATCTTTAGGATAGTCGGCCTCTACAATTTTCTGATCTCCATTTAAAAGACTGAATTTTAAGGAATATGCATGCAGCGCAACCCGCGACATCAATGGGCTTTCTTCCACATGTTTACCAATATTAAATTTTCTTTTGTACTGAGACAAATACAATGGCCTACCTCCGTATAAAGTATCACCAACAATAGGATGCTCCATTGTGGCTAAATGAATTCTTATTTGATGCAATCGCCCTGTTATAGGATTGCATTCTAACAACGAGTGGAATTTATATGTTTCGATAGTGTTAAATATAGTGTGCGATTCTTTTCCTTCGCGTGTATCAATTTTTGCAATTCCTTTTTTTAATATTTTAATAGGTGCACTAAACATATCGTATTCATATTTGCTTACACCTTCAATTACTGCATGATATATTTTATTTACCTCACGCTTTTCGAACTGCATATTAAGATGCCGATAAGCCTTTTCATTTTTTGCAAAAGCTAAAACTCCACTGGTTTCTTTATCCAATCGGTGACAAACCTGAGCTGTTTGGCAATACTCTTTTGCCATTTTAAGCATATTCACTGGAGAAGACCTGTCCTCAAGTGTAGATACACTATATGGTTTATTTAAGATTAAATAGTCTTTATCTTCGAATAATATAATATCCTTAAATTTTATTTTATTTAAATTCATTAAAACTCTTTCTTTAAATTAGTTTGAATAAATACCAATATATCAGCCACTTATAAAATGTTAATTTATGAATTAAATATTACATTGTAGATGAAAAACCGAATTCTACAATTTGAAAAATTAAATTTTATTGATTACTTGGACTAAAATTTTTTGGAGGCAAAAATAAAAAATTATGTTTTTCTTACTATCATCATTTTTTGTGATCGCATTGACGATGGCAATTGGAGTTGGATATACCGTATCAGTTTATATCGACAAACTCTTTAAAGAGAAGTAATAGATTTTACTTTAAATAAGTTAAAACTACTACTAGCGCTTTTTTTGGGGAGAAGCTTTCTTTAATGAAAACCAAAACATAGATCCTCTGCCAAGCTCACTAGATACCTCTATTTGTGTATCGTGTGCTTCGAGAATATGTTTTACAATAGAAAGCCCTAAACCTGATCCACCTTTATCTTTGGATCGGCTTTTTTCTACGCGATAAAAACGCTCAAAAATCCTGTTGACATCTTCAGGCGGAATACCTACACCATCATCTTTAATGATTACCCTGTAGCTAGTGGTCATTTCTTTAAAATCCACTTCCACCATTCCTTTTCCCTCTTTCTTATATTTAAGGGCATTAGAAATAAGGTTTAACAAAACTTGTGAAATACGCTGTTTGTCTGCATATACTATGACACCCTGAGGAGCATCCTTACCTATTTTTAACCTTAATTCTCTTTTTTCGGCTTTACTTTCGAATTGATCAAATACCTCCATCACCAACTCCCTCAAATTGAAATTCGAAAACTCCATAGATACAGCCCCTGTTTCCATTTTTGAAATAGTGAGTAGGTCTTGCACCAGATGGTCTAGCCCATCCAAACTTTTAGCAGCTTTCTTTAAAAATCTATTTCTGACATTTTTATCTTTCACTGCTCCATCTAATAAGGTGTGAACAAAACCCTGGGCAGCAAATATGGGCGTTTTTAATTCATGGGAAATATCAGCAATAAATTCCCTTCTAAAAGTTTCTATCTTTTTTAGATTTTCAATTTCCTGATGTTTAATCTTGGCATAAGAGTAAATTTCATCATCAATACGGGAAAATATATTGGTATTGGAATGGTCGTCGGTATAATTAGTTAATGAAAAATCTTCTTTTTGAAGCTTCTCTAATTTCCCTTCAATTTTAGTGATTTCTGAAAAAATAAAGTATTCAAAGACAATATAGGTAAGAATATAGGTAGATGATGCAGCAATTAAAAAACAAACAATGATACCGTAATAGGTCACCCCTTCTACAAGCGACAAAAAGGCGGTTGTAATGATAGATACAGAAACTGCTAATAATAAAGCAAGATTCTTCGAATTAGAAATCATGCAATGAAATTAAACTAATTCAAATTTATAGCCTACGCCCTTTACAGTTTTTATAAAGCCGTCTCCAATCTTTTCTCTTACCTTTCTAACGTGAACATCAACTGTTCTGGCCAACACGTAAACATCCGTTCCCCAAATATTCTGCAATAAATCATCTCGGCTAAACACTTTATTGGGGTTCTGAGCTAGAAAATGTAATAGTTCAAATTCTTTTTTGGGAAGGGCAAATTGTTTTCCTTTTAGAGTAACCAAATAACTTGTTTTATCAATTTCCAAATCCCCAACTTTAATTTGGTTGACATCTATATTTTTCTGCTCCCCACGCCTAAACATTGCGCTGATTCTACTCATTAACGCTCTAGGCTTAATTGGTTTGGTAATATAATCGTCTGCTCCAATGTCAAAAGCTGCCACTTCAGAATACTCCTCTGACCTGGCTGTTAAAAATAATATATAAGTATCGTAAAGTTCGGGAATATCACGCATCTGCCGGCAAGTTTCTACTCCGTCTTGCTCTGGCATCATGATATCCAATATGACAAGGTCTGGTAAAAACGTTTTGGCCAGCTCTACAGCTTTTCTACCGTTTAGCTGCGTTTCTACTACAAAACCTTCTTTTTTAAGATTATATTTTAAAAGTTCCAGGATATCCGGATCATCGTCAACGACAAGTATTTTTTTACCTTTTTTAGACATTTTAGCCTTATTTATTTAGCAGAAGCAAATTAAGCTCAACAATAGTAAATATGAAAATAAATTTAACCCAGAAATGTAAGTATAACAATTTGTTAATACTGTCTTTATTTTATATTCATTTTATGTACTGAGACCAACCGTTTATTTGCCTGACTTATAATCTTTTATGTCAATTTCCAATGCTCCTATCACGAGTTGAGCCTTTACTTTTAAAGGGATTTTCCTTTTATCATCTGAGAGCCATGCGCGAATAGGGTTTCTTCCGCTAAACAATGAATTTTCCGGCATGATGGGGCTTAATACCACGGTATTAAACTCTCCTATCTTAGTTTTTAACTTCTCTCTACCAACCATCTTAACCTTCATATTATACAGTGTGTCATCAAAAAACCCTTTGACATTAAACACTTTTCCATTTGCAATTGTATCAAGGTCAATGGTCCTTAAATAATAATACCCACTTACAATATCCTGGACATTGGAAGGTACTTTAAACTTTTCTTTCTTCAATAATTTGCCAGTATGCTTATCCAGCCGATGCACTTCAGCAGTCTTTTCCTTATGATAAAAATCTGTAATCTCTTTCTTTTTGTATTTTCCTTCTTGTATAAATCGATAAGCTCTTTGTGGAACGATTGCGCTGGTATCGATATATGACCCCCAATTATCCCTCACCCTTAACATCATATCAAAAAAGCCAGTGGTATTGCCATACACATCTACCTTGTAGCAAGGTCTTCTATTCATCCAATGTACCCTATTATCAATTTGCATGATCCCCTCGGCTGCATTTATCATTCCATAGTGCACCCTATATTCCATCTTCTCACCTCTGCGTAATGCTTTCTGATCAATATGTCGATAAGTGAAATTATCTTTGGCAATAAATGCCCCTAGTAAGACCAAAATGAATATCCACCCTATGCTTTTAATCTTCATATTTCAATTATATTAATTCTATCGCCTACTCTTGCAATAACTTTACCAAGTTACAATGATGGATATTTTGACTTATAATCCAGTAGCATTTTTTTAATGTCATTATCATACTTAATGGCCAATTCATTTTCAAGGATTTCTACCTCGCCATTATACCGAATATACGACATAAAAAACGTGTTGTTAATATTTAAAGTGCCTAGATATTCCTTGTATTTTTCTTTATTTGAAAGTGACAAAGTATCAACAGATTCTATAATTTCATCAATCATCGATAGCTTTAATTGCTTCTTTTTTTCATTTGAATAACTATCGTCAAATGTCTTATAAAGCGAATCCAGTGACAATGCCCCCTGAAGCACATGGTTCACATAAATTCTTCTGTCTTTCCAATGGTGAACATAATTTTGATATTCATCAGAGTGTTCGCCATACTTCATTTCAAGAAAACGTTTCGATCCATGCCAACCGATAAATGATGCTAGGTTTTCATTGAATTTAAGGCTGTCTTTTACAAACAATGTCCCATGGGTTAGCTCATGAATGATGGTTTCCGCCAAATATCCATCACTCCTATTTAACATTTCAGATAATATCGGATCTTTAAACCATCCTAAAGTTGACCAACCTCCTGCTGTGCGAATATTAGTATCTAATCCCTGCTCTTTTAATAGTTTCTCTTCATTTTTCGCCCTCTCCTCTTCAAAAAAGCCTTTATATGAAAAACTCCCAACAATCGGAAAACTAAATTTCTTTGGAGTCAATTCAAAAGGCTCACATGCTGATACGACAAACATGACTGATTTACCCTGTTGATCATACATTGAAGTGTAATTCTCAGAATAATTAATCCCTAAAGAATCAAAGGCAAATTGCCTGATTTCCTTTACTAAATTTATTTTAGATTTTAGTGAATCCGGATAAGTCGGATCACTTAACCAATCCTCAATTGGTTTGGCATTGTTAACTATTTTCAACTGTCCTTTTGCCTGACTTATCCCATAATCTATCAAATCCCAATACACGATGGACAATACAGTCAGGACAAATAAAAAGGACAAGAATATCTTCTTTTTCACTTATTAAACAATTATTTTAGGATTTTGTTAATTTTTTTAGCAATATTGATTTAGAACATAAAATACTGATAGTATGAAGAATAGGATTTCATAATTGAACAATCACTAAAATTAAACTCCAACATGGATTCAATATTACTATTGTTAATTGAAAAATGATATACTAACTTCGACAATTTAATGCCTGAAAATTATAGAAAATGACTGATAAAAGTGAAAAGCTAAAAGCCCTTAAAGTTACGATAGACAAACTGGAGAAAACCTATGGTAAAGGAGCGGTAATGAAATTGAGTGATGAACGTGTAATGGATGTTCCATCGATTTCTACCGGTTCACTTACGCTTGATATTGCATTAGGAGTTGGTGGAATCCCAAGAGGTCGGATAACGGAGGTTTACGGACCTGAATCTTCCGGTAAAACTACTCTAGCTATGCATTGTATAGCAGAAGCACAAAAAAGCGGAGGACTCGCCGCAATTATTGATGCGGAACATGCTTTCGACAAAACGTATGCAGAGAAATTAGGTATTGACACCGAAAACTTATTGATCTCTCAACCAGACAATGGTGAACAAGCATTAGAAATTGCGGAACATTTAATAAGATCCGGAGCAATTGATATAATTGTTATTGACTCCGTTGCAGCACTCGTCCCAAAAGGTGAATTAGAAGGTGAAATGGGAGACAGTAAAATGGGGTTACAAGCCCGGTTAATGTCGCAAGCCTTAAGAAAATTAACAGGAACAATAAATAAAACGGGTTGTTCTTGTATATTCATTAACCAGCTCAGAGAAAAAATCGGGGTTATGTTTGGCAACCCTGAAACAACAACTGGAGGAAACGCGCTTAAATTTTATGCCTCCGTACGATTAGATATAAGAAGAATCGGTCAAATTAAAGAGAGTGCTGATAATGTACTAGGAAACCGAACTCGAGTTAAAGTTGTCAAAAACAAAGTTGCACCTCCATTTAAAGTAGTAGAATTTGACATTATGTATGGTCAAGGAATTTCGAAAGTTGGAGAGATCATCGATCTGGGGGTTGAATTAGAGATCATCCAAAAATCAGGCTCTTGGTTTAGCTATGATGGTAACAAATTAGGGCAAGGAAGAGATGCTGTTAAAGCACTTATATTGGACAATCCCGAATTAATGGAGGAATTAGAAACTAAAATTAAAGATAAGGTTAATCCAAAAGCTGAGGAAGTATCACCAAAACCTCAAGAAGAAAAAGTTGAATAACATCAGATATTAAAACCGCCATTAGGCGGTTTTTTTTTAGTTGGAGCGAATGGCGATTACCGGATCCATCCTTGCTGCAGAAGAAGCAGGCCAAATACCAAAAATCAGTCCAATACCAACCACCAGTGAAAAGGCGAAAATTATATTTTTAAAATGTAGTATCAATTCCAGCTTCCCTAATGGAATAAACGTAATCAGGTAAACAAAAAACAGTCCGATTACCCCTCCTATCAAACTCAAAAAGATAGACTCAAACAAGAATTGTAGCAAAATGAAATAATTTTTAGCCCCAAGAGACTTTTGAATCCCGATGATACCAGTCCTCTCCTGGACAGAAACAAACATGATATTAGCTATACCAAATCCACCAATAAGTATGGCAAAAAGACCAATAATTGAGCCCACTATTTTTAACACATCAAATAAATCCCCAATGATATTAGCAATTGCCTCAGGTCGATTCAGTTCGAAGTTATTTTCCTCAATTGGTTTCAAGCCCCTGATGCTTCTCATCAGCCCCATTAATTCACCTTGCAAATTCTCCAAATCATAATCATCATCCAGCCCTTTAATACCAATAACCGATTCAGTACCATCATATTTACCGGTAGTAAACATCTTTTTAAAACTGAAATAAGGAATCACAATCAATTCATCATCGCTTGGTGTATCTAGTAAGCTCTCCCCTTCTTCCTTAAAAACACCAATCACATTGTATTTTAAACCGCGAATTTTAATCTCCTTATTGAAAGGATCTTCATTAGGAAATAGCTGCTCTTTTATTTTGATACCAATCAATGCGACATTACTAGTTCCTGTCGCTTCCTGCATGGTGAAATATCTGCCCGACTCCAAATCAAATTCAAAAACATCTTTATATCCATAAGTTGTTCCAAATAATGAAACTTCTTTTGCAGAATTATTCCCACGTTTTATGGTAAGTCCATTTCTATCTGCAAAAATGCAAATGCCTTTTTGATAGTCCAGGTTATCTTCTAAAAACCGAAATTCATCATAAGTAGCCATCGGTCGACTGATATACTTCCACCATGGGAAATCATTACTACCAATAAACGGCCATTTTTGGACATAAATAATCCCATTTCCCAAAAATGAAAAGCTATCTTTCAGTCCTTTCTCCAATGAATCTACTAAGGTAAACACCCCAATGATCACAAATATCCCTACTGTCACGCCCGCTAATGACAAAGAAGTACGTAAAGGATTCATTCGTAGCGCATTAACAGCGAAACGAAAACTCTCAAATATTAGTCTAATGATGATCAAGGGAGAATATTTTATGTTTAAATTAACTAAAGATCAAAAAAGTCAAATCAATTTCATAGATTTGCATCCTTTATTTAAAATAGCGTAATTTTTAGTCTATTTAGTTCCGTAAAATTAAATATGAAATTATCAGAATTCAAGTTCGAATTGCCCTCTGGCCTCATTGCATTATATCCGGCAGAAAACAGGGATGAATCAAGGTTAATGGTTGTGCATCGCGATAGTGGCGAAATTGAGCACAAACAGTTTAAAGATGTAATTGATTATTTTGATGATGGCGACAGCCTTGTAATCAATGATACTGAAGTTTTTCCTGCAAGACTCTACGGAAACAAGGAGAAAACAGGAGCTAAAATCGAAGTTTTTCTCTTAAGGGAGCTTAACAACGAAATGCGACTTTGGGATGTACTGGTTGATCCTGCAAGAAAAATTCGTGTAGGAAACAAACTATATTTTGGAGAAGGTGATTTGGTAGCTGAGGTGATTGACAACACCACTTCCAGAGGAAGAACTATCCGATTTCTATATGATGGTAGTGATGAGGATTTCAGAAAGCTCATTGACAGCTTAGGAGAAACACCATTACCAAAATACATCAAACGTGATGCAGAACCTGAAGACAGGGAAAGATATCAAACCATCTATGCTAAAAATGTAGGAGCTGTTGCTGCACCGACTGCAGGATTGCACTTTACAAAGCAGTTGATGAAAAGAATGGAAATTAAAGGAGTAAGCATGCCTACTATCACATTGCATGTTGGCTTAGGAAGTTTCCGTGCTGTGGATGTAGAAGACCTTACCAAGCACAAAATGGATTCTGAAAACTACATCGTTTATGATGAAACTGTTCAGATGGTGAATAAAGCATTAGATGAGAAAAAAAGAGTCTGTGCTATCGGTACTACTACCATGAGGTCTCTTGAATCATCTGTATCTGCAAATGGCCGACTAAAACCTAGAAACGGCTGGACGGATAAATTCATCTTCCCTCCTTATGAATTCAAAATTTGTAATTCATTAATCACAAATTTCCACCCACCTGAGTCAACCTTATTAATGATGTCATGTGCATTTGGTGGATATGAGTTGGTTATGGAAGCTTATCAAACAGCCATCAAAGAGAAGTATCGATTTCTCAGCTATGGTGACGCAATGTTGATTATATAAGAATTTTATAACGAAATTGAGGGGCTTAACGCCCCTTTTTTTATTTATGGACAAATATGTTGTTATCGTTGCGGGTGGAAGTGGCAAAAGAATGGCCAGCAATACTCCGAAGCAATTTCTTGAAATTGGCAAGCTGCCCATATTATGCCATACCATCAATGCTTTCTACCAGGTAAAAGAGTTGGTAGAAATCATTGTAGTATTACCTGAAAACCAAATAGGTTATTGGAAGGAATTATGTGAAAATTATAAGTTTAAAATTCCTCATAAAATAGTTCCTGGTGGTAAATCCCGATTTGAATCGGTGAAAAATGGGATACAATCCATCTCTAATATAAAAAGTCTGGTAGCAATTCATGATGGTGTTCGACCATTTATTTCCATTGATATCATTAACAAGTCTTTTGAAACAGCTATGCAACATGGATCAGGGATAGTAGCCTGCAAACCAAAAGAAAGCATTCGTAAAAAAACCGGCACAACTACAAAAGCAGAAGACAGATCAAAATTCTTCTCCATCCAAACACCCCAAACTTTTCGCACAGATGAAATTTATAAAGCCTATAAGGTAGAAGAAAAGGATTACTTCACTGACGATGCAAGTGTTGCTGAAGATTATGGAATTGAAATTAGATTGGTAGAGGGGTCAGATGAGAATATAAAAATTACGACCCAGACAGACTTGATATTTGCAGAAGCTTTAATTCAACATAGAAATAAAAAAAGTGAGCGTTAAAACTCACTTTTCATATTTTTCTTGTCAATATTCATCTTCATTAAAGAAGAAATCTTCTTTGGTAGGATAATCCGGCCAAATTTCTTCGATGTTTTCATAAGGTTGACCATCATCTTCCAACTCTTGCAGATTTTCTACAACCTCAAGAGGGGCACCAGATCTGATTGAATAATCTATCAATTCATCTTTTGTGGCTGGCCATGGAGCATCCTCCAGATATGATGCTAATTCTAATGTCCAATACATAACTATCCTGTTTTAATAATCGTGCAAAAATAAAACATAAAATAAAAAATCAAACAACTTTATTCTATGTTGACCAAATATTTTTCAACTGAAAATTTATTAGAGACAGGTATTTAAAAAAAGCTAAAATTATTCTTCTTTTACACTTCTATTTTACCAATTCTCAAATAACTTAACAGTGCTTGATATTCAGTTATACATTCATAATATGAGAAGTAACCGAATATCCAAGTTTATTGTTGTGAAACTTTAAAATAAATATATCAGATGAGCGACGAGAAGATCATTTTCTCAATGGCAGGTGTTAGTAAAATTTACCCTCCACAAAAAACCGTCCTAAAAAACATATACCTTTCCTTTTTTTATGGGGCAAAAATTGGTGTCCTCGGTCTCAACGGAGCTGGTAAATCATCCTTATTAAAGATTATTGCCGGGCAAGACAATGATTATAATGGAGAAGTGGTTTTTTCTCCAGGTTATACGGTTGGGCTTTTTGAACAAGAACCAAAACTGGACCCTGAAAAAACGGTTCGTGAAATTGTAGAAGAAGGTGCTGGTGAAACAGTAGCGTTATTGAAAGAATTTGAAGAAATCAATCTGAAATTTGCCGATGAAGAAGTAATGAATGATCCTGACAAAATGGATAAACTCATCCAAAAACAGGCAGAAGTTCAGGAAAAACTTGATCAGGTAAATGCCTGGGAGCTGGAAACAACCCTTGAAATAGCCATGGACGCACTAAATGTTCCTCCTCAGGAAGCTAAAATAGGCACTTTGTCAGGCGGGGAAAAAAGAAGGGTCGCTCTTTGTAAATTACTTCTCGAAAAACCTGATGTCCTTTTATTAGATGAACCAACTAACCATCTGGATGCTGAATCGGTATTATGGTTAGAGCACCACCTTCAACAATATGAAGGCACGGTGATAGCAGTAACCCACGACAGATATTTTCTAGACAATATTGCCGGTTGGATATTAGAATTGGATAGAGGTGAAGGAATTCCGTGGAAAGGGAATTATTCCTCATGGCTGGAACAGAAACAAGATCGTCTGGCAAAAGAAGAAAAGTCTGAATCTAAACGTCAAAAAACATTACAAAGAGAATTAGACTGGGTGCGGATGTCCCCGAAAGCACGACAAGCGAAATCAAAGGCAAGGTTAAGTGCATATGAAAAACTTCTTGGAGAAGAATCTAAAGGAAAGATAGAAAACCTCGAACTTTACATTCCTCCCGGACCTCGTTTAGGCAGTAAGGTGATTGAAGCGAAGGATGTTTCCAAAGCTTTTGGAGACAAACTATTGTTTGAAAACTTGAATTTTTCCCTTCCTCAAGGAGGAATCGTAGGAGTAATAGGTCCCAATGGAGCTGGAAAAACCACCTTATTTAAACTAATTACCGAATCCAGCCAACCGGATTCAGGGACATTTGAAACCGGATCAACTGTTACAATTTCATATGTGGATCAGGAGCATGCCAACCTGGATCCAGGCAAGTCCGTGTGGCAGACTATTTCAGAAGGAAATGAATTAATAAACCTGGGGGGAAAAGAAATCAACTCCAGGGCATATGTGAGTCGGTTTAATTTTAGTGGTGCTGATCAGGAGAAAAAAATCGGTAATCTTTCTGGTGGAGAGAGAAACAGAGTGCATTTAGCTCTTGCCTTAAAAAAAGGAGCTAATTTGATCTTATTAGATGAACCTACCAATGATTTGGATGTAAATACCTTGCGAGCATTGGAAGAAGCGCTGGAAAATTTTGGTGGATGCGCCGTAATAATTTCACACGACAGATGGTTCCTGGATAGAGTAGCTACTCATATATTGGCATTTGAAGGTGATTCTCAAACTTATTGGTTCGAAGGCAACTTTTCAGAATATGAAGAAAATCGAATAAAAAGAATGGGCAATGCACAGCCAAAAAGGTTTAAGTATAAAAAGCTGACGAAATAACACGAAAGGATCGCACTACATTTTTCTTTCATTGTAAAAATGTAGTGTGATTCTTTTATCACGATTGATTTACTTTTTAAAATCCACTCTCTGAAAATTTTCCTTTAATCTACACATTCCATTACCTGGTTTATTTCATTGTATAATTAAAAAATCAAACCCCTTTTTATTAGAATAAGAAGACGAAGTAAAAATCAAATAAACCAACCGATACAACTAACAGGAATTTTGATTTATTCATCATTTTATCAAAATCATTAAAAAATATCTAATATCACCCATTATCACCACTTCTCATTTATTTTAGGTTTTTGTAACAAATCACAAAAATTATTAGCATTAATTAGAAATTTTTAAAATATTAGCAGCTCAATTGCTTTGAGTCGCAAATAAACGTCGCAAGGCCTTAATTTAGAATATTTTAAAAATACTGTGATATTGTTACATATTTGATTTGGGGAAGGAATTTGACACTTAAAAAATTAGATTTCACTTATTTCATTTAATAATCACAGTAATTAAAAGAGAAAATGTTAAGCGAATAAGAAAGATATAATCATGAATAAAAATTATGATATTGATAACGTTGATTTAAAAATCCTGGCGTTGTTGACGGAAGATGCGAAAATGCCTTATACAGAGGTAGCTAAAAAGGTGTTTGTATCAGGAGGTACAGTCCATGTGAGGATGAGAAAGATGGAAGAAATGGGGATTGTAAAAGGAACAACCCTGAAAATGGATTATTCCAAAATGGGATACGACATCACCGCATTCTTAGGAATTTATCTTGAAAAAAGTTCCTTATATGATCAGGTAGTTAAGAGGTTAGAATTAATTCCTGAAATTGTTAAGCTTCACTATACTACTGGTAATTACAATATCTTTGTAAAAATGCATTGTAAAGATACTAAGCACCTTAAGGATGTGCTACATGATAAAATTCAAACAGTTGAAGGGATTGAAAGGACAGAAACTATCATTTCATTAGAAGAAAGTTTGAACAGACACATTCAATTCGTTGATAAATAAACATTATTCTATATCACACAAAAAGCTCATCTAACCAATGAGCTTTTTTTTTGCAATAAATTCGACTTATTCAATATTTTTTCTCATTCAAACCATAAAAAAATTGTAAACGCAACAATATTTTAAAGAATCTGTTTTATTTTTGTGTGTAGTTTATAATAAATCTAAATAATAATAAGCATGAGCAATGATGATCAGATTTTAGAGGAATTCACCTCCTCTGAATATAAGTATGGTTTTGAAACCAACATCGAATCTGATTCTGCTCCAAAGGGGTTGAATGAGGGCATTATTCGGTTTATTTCTGCCAAAAAAAATGAACCGGAATGGCTTTTGGAATGGAGGTTAAAAGCATTTCGTCAATGGCAAACAATGAAAGAACCCAAATGGCCGAATGTATCTTACCCAGATGTTGATTTTCAAAACATCATTTATTATTCGGCTCCTAAGCCAAAGAAAAAATTAGACAACCTGGATCAGGTTGACCCTGAACTTCTTGATACTTTCAAAAGATTAGGGATTTCCCTTGAAGAACAAAAACGATTAACCGGTGTGGCAGTTGATGCAGTAATGGACAGTGTTTCCGTGGCTACTACCTTTAAAGATAAACTTGGTGAGTTAGGCATCATCTTTTGCTCCTTCAGTGAGGCAGTAAAAGAACACCCTGAATTAGTCAAAAAATATATTGGTTCTGTTGTTCCGATAGGAGATAATTTTTATTCGGCATTAAATGCTGCCGTTTTCTCAGATGGCTCATTTTGCTACATACCTAAAGGTGTGAGATGCCCGATGGAATTATCCACCTATTTTAGAATTAATGCTGCCAATACAGGACAATTTGAAAGAACTTTAATCATCGCTGATGAAGGATCTTATGTTTCCTATTTGGAGGGATGTACTGCACCTATGCGTGACGAAAACCAATTGCACGCAGCAGTAGTTGAGATTTACGCCCACAAAGATTCAGAAGTAAAATACTCTACTATTCAAAACTGGTATCCAGGCGATAAAGATGGTAAGGGTGGAATTTTAAACTTTGTAACTAAAAGAGGTATTTGTGCGGGGGATAATTCAAAAATTAGCTGGACTCAGGTTGAAACAGGATCAGCAGTTACATGGAAGTATCCAAGCTGCATACTAAAGGGTGACAATTCTATTGGCGAATTTTATTCTGTAGCTGTTACAAACAATTATCAGCAAGCAGATACAGGTACTAAAATGATCCATATCGGAAAAAATACAAAGAGCCGAATTGTATCAAAAGGAGTATCAGCCGGAAAAAGCCAAAATAGTTATCGAGGGCTTGTAAAAGTGCAGAAGAATGCCGCTAATGCCCGTAACTTTAGTCAATGTGATTCCTTATTGATGGGTGGTGAATGTGGTGCGCATACCTTCCCATACATTGAAATCCACAATCAAACCGGAAAAGTGGAACACGAGGCTACCACTTCTAAAATTGGTGAAGACCAAATATTCTACCTCAATCAACGAGGAATAGATACTGAAAATGCAGTGGCCCTGATCGTGAATGGATATTGTAAAGAAGTATTAAATCAACTTCCTATGGAGTTTGCTGTTGAAGCACAAAAATTACTTGCTTTGACATTAGAAGGAAGTGTAGGGTAACAATCATTAATAGAGTAGAAATAATTAAAATATAGAGAATGCTTAAGGTTAAAAATCTTTGTGCGAAAATAGAAGAGAAAGAAATTCTGAAAGGAATTAATTTGGAGATAAAACCAGGGGAAGTACATGCTATCATGGGGCCAAATGGTTCTGGTAAAAGTACTTTGGCCTCTGTTTTAGCGGGTAGGGAAGAATTTGAAGTTACAGGAGGAAGCGTAGAATATTTAGGACAAGACCTGCTGGACATGGCTCCTGAAATAAGAGCGCGGGAAGGTATCTTCCTGGCATTTCAATACCCGGTAGAAATACCTGGCGTTACTACAACCAACTTTCTCAAAACTGCCATCAATGAAGTTAGAGAGCACAGAGGTGAAACTCCACTTGATGCTGTATCATTTCTAAAAACCATCAAGGAAAAAATGGCATTAGTAGAAATTGATCAGTCATTATTGAGTAGATCTTTAAATGAAGGATTTTCTGGTGGTGAGAAAAAACGAAATGAAATTTTTCAAATGGCCGTATTAGAGCCAAAACTCTCCATATTAGATGAAACGGATTCCGGATTGGATATAGACGCCCTTAAAATAGTTGCAAACGGTGTTAACAAGCTTAAGACTAAGGACAATGCCACGATCGTTGTTACACACTATCAAAGACTGTTAGATTATATCGTACCTGATTTTGTACACGTACTGTACCAGGGACGTATCGTTAAATCCGGCGATAAATCACTTGCATTGGAATTAGAAAGTAAAGGATACGATTGGATAAAGGAAGAAGTAGGGTCAATAGCTTAATAAGTATGTCTGAAATTAAGGAAATTATTTTAAACAAATACGCGGAATTTGAGAAGGAATTAAACGGCCAAACTGGCACGGCAATTCACGAGGCCCGAAAGTCTGCTATTAAGCAATTTGAAGAATCTGGTGGTCTGCCAGGACCAAAAAACGAAGAGTATAAATATACTTTTCTTACCAGGAATATTTCAAAGGATATCGATTTTAGTAAAACAGCATCTGAATCCAATCTTTCAAAGGCTGAAATCGAAGCATTTCATTTCCCACATGACGAAGCAAATGTCTTATACTTTGTCAATGGATATTATAAGGAGGAATTATCAAAAATATTATCGCCAGCATCTGAATTGATTATTTCAGACTTGCATAATGCTTTTAAGAATCATTCAAGTGATGTTCAAAAACATTTTGGTAAATATTTAAACCATCAGGATTCATTTAGTGCTTTAAATACTGCATTTGGCAATCAAGGAGTTTTTATTAAAGTGCCAGATGGCAAGGTTCTATCCTACCCCATCGTGGTTTATAATGTAACAGATGGGACTATTGCTTCACAAAATTATAACCCTCGCAATTTGTTTATCGTGGGTAAAAACAGCCAGGCAAAAATTATCGAAACCTTTCAGGGTACTGGTAAGCTTCAAAGTTTTGTTAATCATGCCAGTGAGATCATTATTGCAGAGGCTGCGAATGTGGAGTATTATAAAATACAGGAAGATTCAGATAATGATTACAGGGTAGATAATACGCAAATAGTTCAATACAGAGATAGCGTATTTAATGCCTATGCATTCACCTTCAGTGGTAAAATGATTCGTAATAACCTGAATATTTCTTTGAAAGATGAGCATTGCGAAACGCACATGTTTGGTTTGTATTTACTAAAAGGATCGACACATGTTGATAACCATACAGTAGTTGATCATGAGAAACCTAATTCCTTTAGCAATGAAATTTATAAAGGCATATTAGATGACCAATCGACAGGAGTATTCAATGGAAAGATCTATGTAAGGAAAGGCGCTCAGAAAACAAATGCTTTTCAATCGAATAAAAACATACTACTAACAGATACTGCTACGATCAATACCAAGCCACAGCTAGAGATTTGGGCAGATGATGTGAAATGTTCTCATGGTTGTACTACCGGCCAGTTAGATGAAGAGCAATTATTTTATTTACGTGCCAGGGGAATATCGAAAGAAAGTGCACGGACAATATTGCTAACAGCCTTTGCGGAAGATGTACTTGAAAATATCAAAATAGATTTTATCAAAGAACATTTGCACGAAAAGATTTATAGTAGATTAAATCAATAAACTCATTACGTGGAAGAGACAATAAAAAGACTTGATATCGATAAAATAAGAAGTGAGTTTCCTGTACTTCATCAGGAGGTTAATGGAAAACCGTTGATTTATTTTGATAATGCAGCTACCACACAAAAACCAAAACAGGTCATTGATGCGTTGACTTCCTACTATACCGGGTATAATTCTAATATCCACCGGGGAGTTCATGCCTTGGCAGAAAAGGCTACCGATGCATTTGAAGAAACAAGGAAAGCCATTCAGGAATTTATCAATGCTGATGAAGCTGAAGAAATCATATTTACTTATGGCACTACTGATTCTATCAACCTGGTAGCTGCCACTTTTGGTAGATCGACTATTTCTGAAGGCGATGAGATTATTATTTCAGCATTGGAGCATCATAGCAATATCGTGCCATGGCAAATGATCTGTGAAGAAAAAGGGGCACATTTAAAAGTGATTCCTATAAACGACAGAGGAGAATTAATTATTGAAGAATTTGAAAAGCTGCTATCTTCAAAAACCAAATTAGTTGCAGTTGCGCATATTTCCAATGCTTTGGGTACCATTAACCCGGTAGAAGAGATCATTAAAAAAGCACATGAAGTTGGCGCCAAAGTGCTCATTGATGGGGCTCAAGCCAGCGCACATGTTGAAATAGATGTGAAAAAGCTAAAGGCAGATTTTTACTGCTTTTCGGCACACAAACTTTTTGGACCAACTGGCACTGGTGTACTTTATGGAAAACGAAAAGTGTTGGAAAGTATCCCTCCTTACCGGGGTGGTGGAGAAATGATCAAGGAAGTCACCTTTGAAAAAACAACATACAACGAAATTCCCTATAAGTTTGAAGCAGGCACTCCTAATATCGCTGACGTAATTGCTTTAAAAGCAGCTTTGGATTATGTCAATTCAATTGGCAAATCAACCATACAAGATTATGAGCATGAATTATTGGAACATGCTACAAAACAACTGCAGGAAATACCTGAAGTACGTCTTATAGGTACTGCAAAAAACAAGGCGAGCGTCATTAGCTTTCTTATAGAAAACCTTCACCCTTTTGATGTGGGAATGATGCTGGATGCAAAGGGAATCGCGGTACGCACAGGCCATCACTGTACACAACCATTAATGAATGAATTAGGTATTGAAGGAACCATTCGGCTTTCATTATCGATATACAATACAAAAGAAGAAATAGACACATTTATCGACGCACTTAAAAGCATAATTGAAAAATGGAAGTAGGCACGCGTTCTATCGAGGAGATTCAAAATGAAATCATTGAAGAGTTTGACTTTTTAAGTGGGGATAAAGAAAGCACCATCTTTTACATCATGGAGTTGGGGCAAAAATTACCACCCTTGGATGAAGCCTTCAAGATAGAACAAAACATCATCAAAGGGTGTCAATCCAAAGTTTGGCTTACAGCCGATCTTGAAGAAGATAAAATCGTATTTAATGCAGATAGTAATACAGATATTACAAAAGGTTTAATCAGTCTTTTGATTCGCATATATTCAAAGCAGAAAATCGATGACATTATTGATTCAAACCTGTTTTTCATTGAAAAAATAGGTATGGGCAATATCATCGGTTCGCAAAGATCAAATGGTCTTACGGCAATGATTAAACAAATGAAATTATATGCATTAGCATACAAAGCAAAACTAAATAAATAGCTATGAGTGAAGAAGTGAAAAACGAGGTGACTTTGCGAGATAAAGTTGTCAAGGCTATTAAAAGTGTGTATGACCCTGAAATACCAGTAGATGTATATGAGCTTGGATTAATTTATGAAATCCAGGTTTACCCGGTAAATAATGTATTTATAAAAATGACATTGACCTCACCGGCATGTCCATCGGCAGAGACGATTCCAAGCGAGGTGGAAATGAAAGTCAAAGCCATAGATGAGGTAAATGACGTACAAGTAGAGTTGACCTTTGACCCTCCCTATTCTATGGAGATGATGTCAGAGGCAGCAAAAGTTGAATTAGGTTTCATGTAAAAAAAATAATTATGTATCCTGAAGAATTGGTAGCCCCGATGAGGGCAGAATTGGCTGACAATGGTTTCGAAGAATTAAAAACTGCCCAGCAGGTAGAAGATCACCTAAAAGAGAAAAAAGGAACTTCCCTAATGGTAATAAATTCCGTATGTGGATGTGCTGCAGGTACAGCTCGTCCTGGTGTTTTATTAGCATTAGAGCATAGCGATAAAAAGCCTGATCATCTATCCACCGTATTTGCAGGTGTAGACCAGGAAGCTACTGCAAAGGCCAGGGAGCACACATTACCCTATCCTCCCTCCTCTCCATCTATCGCATTATTTAAAGATGGTGAATTGGTCCATTTTGTAGAGCGGCATCACATTGAAGGGCGACCAGCACAAATGATCGCGGGTCACCTGGTAGAAGTGTTTAATGAATATTGCTAGTAGACAGTAAACAATATTTTGAAAGCCCGATTGATTCGGGCTTTTTTATTGCTTTTTAATAGAGGGATTAAGGATACATTTTAATTCCATTCATATTTATACCTGGGGGATATGTCAAAAAAAAATTCACATTCTTTAAATCTTGTAGGCTTAGATCATACCGCTGTAATACATTGTAATCTCTACCAATCTCTGCCCAAGTATATTTAGAAAGTGTATCTGAATGAAAAATAAATATTGAAAGTGTGTCATTGGGAACTTTCGATTTATAAATCTCCTCCCAAGTTGCAGTGCCTCCAGCAATAGACAATACTTCTCCATTATTAATTTCGACACCTGCTCTTTCCTCAAATGGAGAAATAAGGGTATCTGGATAAATAGCTAAATAATTATCATCATCATTTAATAATACCTTTATAGAATGAATGGAACTGTTATTCATTCTTATAGAATAATCTCTATCTGTAAATATCCAATCACAACTTTGAATACAAAGTATTAAACAAATCATACTATAAAATCTCATCAATTCCCCTTTTTATTTAAAAATATCGCTCACCATTCCTGGTAAGTTCTTTACTTAATTTACGATTTTCTATTTTGTTATATTCATAGAAATAAATCAAATTTATTTAACATCTGTTTCTATTTACAACCAGGCAAACAGCTATGATGAGGGAGGTAGTGCTGATGGAGTTTTAATTGTGTATCATAGATTAAATACAAAATGAAGAAAAGAATTATTTTGGGAGTAATAGTTGGGTTTGTAAGTTTTAATGTTTCAGCTCAATTTGTGGCGAAAATGGAGGTAAAAGGAACGATTAAAGGGATTTGTAATTCAAACGAAGTTTATGCACTATTCCCATCGTTTAAAGGACAGGACGAAGCTATCTGCCCGGTGTCTGACGGTGTTATTTTAAGACGTTTAAACGAAGAAGTCCAATTTGTAAAAGACAACCCAAATTATACTGACAAAGGAATGATAGGAATTGTCATTAACTGTCAGGGAGAAGTGGTACAATGTAAAATGGACACTAAAACAAAAAACAAAGAACTTGACCAACAAATTGAAGCAGTGTTTAATTCCCTGGGAGAATGGAAAGCAGGACAACTTGATGGGAAAAATGTTGATAGCTCTAAACGAATTCGCTTCGAAATCAATGAAGGCAAGTTCATCTTTATCTGATAAGATTTCGCAAAAAAACTAAATAGCTGATATTCCCGGACCTGTGCGATATGCTTGTGGGAGGGTGTTCCGGGATCCCTCTCGCACACAGGGATTTTGTTTAAATACATCAATGCTTAATGCTTAATTCCCATACTAGCAATTGTCAAGGTTTATACCATTGAAAACGCTTATTACTTATAAACTTTTTAATTATCCTAAATGAGTTATCTATTTTCTCAAAATACAATCTCATTTCTACTATATTCTATATTGTTGAATATTGTTAAATCCACCTTCTTTCCTAAAATTTAAAACTACATCAATGAATATTTCACTTACTTTTTATTTACCTTATCAATTTAGAGCAAGTAATTTGAAGTAATAAGATGAAAAACTTTTTAGGCTTTTTAACTTCATTATTATTAATAAACCATGTATATGGGCAATCCAATATTCCTGAAATACAATTTGATTCTATTGCAACTAAATCAAATGAAACAGAATTAATAATTGATCCGGTGGAAACTATGCCTGAATTTCCAGGAGGGCTTGATTCTCTTAAGGCATTTATTAATCGCAATAACAATTGGAAAGTTGGAAAGGATACTATTGTTGGTAAAGTCTTCGTAGAATTTATTGTTGAAGTTGACGGTTCAATAACAAATACTCAAGTATTAAGAGGCCTTAATGAATTATGCGATAATGAAGCAATGCGCATTGTATCAATCATGCCAAAATGGAAGCCTGGATTGTTAATGGGTAACCCCATACAAACAAAAATGATTATCCCTATCTTATTCAATGGAATGAAATAAATCATTCTTTAATTCCATAAAAAAAGCGCTACCCAAATAGGATAACGCTTTGTAGGATTAGGGTTAATTGAGAGTTATTTATTCCATATGTCTTCTATTTCTTCCAATGATTTTCCTTTGGTTTCTGGCACCATTTTCCACACAAATAAAAATGATAGTATACTCATTACACCATAAAAACCATAGGTCATTGCGCCACTAAATTCCATCATTGCTGGATACGTTGATGAAATAAAATAATTTGATGCCCATTGTGCCGCCACAGCAATAGCAATAGCCCTACCTCTGATTTTATTCGGAAAGATCTCAGAGATAAGAACCCAGCAGATTGGACCCCATGACATCATAAAGGATGCTGTGTAAACTATAATAAAAACCAGTGTACTTATACCAATTATGTTGAAAAAGGAAAGTGCTGCAATAGCAAACATACCGACGGCCATTCCAATTGAACCAACCATTAACAAAGGTTTTCTTCCCCATCTATCCACAGTTAATATTGCCAATACTGTAAACAATACATTAATTAATCCCATTACTACCGTTTGTAGCATAGAAGCATCTTTTGCAGCGCCCATGCTCTCAAAAATTCTAGGTGCATAGTATAAAGCTACATTAATCCCTACAAACTGTTGAAATGCAGATAACAATATCCCAATAACAATTACTATTTTTCCATATGAAAACAAAGCTGCAGAATGATGCTCAATGGTTGATTTAATTTCATCAAAAATCTTTTTCGCATTTTCTACACCATTTATTTTTGTCAAAATATCTAAAGCTTTCTCATCTTGTTTTATTAACAACAGGTAACGTGGAGTTTCTGGAACCAGAAATAATAGAATTCCAAACAAACCTGCAGGAATAGCTTCAGAAAGAAACATCCTTCTCCAACCAACAGTATTAATCCATTCAATTGATTGTCCATTAGCAATACCCCAATTGACAAAATACACGACAAGCATTCCAAAAATAATAGCAAATTGGTTCAACGACACTAAACTTCCTCTTACACTTGCTGGTGCTATTTCGCCAATATACATTGGACAAACAGCTGACGCCAACCCGACTCCTATTCCTCCAATTACCCGATAGAAATTAAACATGTATAGCAATTCCAAGGAAAGTTCACCTTCCTTAAAAAATAAAAATTCGGGATAACCAGAACCCAGAGCTGAAATGAAAAATAATAAAGCAGCAAGTATCAATGACTTTTTTCTTCCAAGACTTGAAGCCAATACTCCTGAAATTGCCCCTCCGATAATGCAACCAATCAAAGCGCTGGAAACGGTGATTCCATGAATCCAAGTACTCAAACCCAAACCATCAATCAAATATGCCTGAATGGATTTTTGCATTTTATGCCGGCTGGCACCGGGGTGCGATTGTTGTCCCTATTGATTTTATGTCTTCTGCTGATGAAGTACGCTATATTCTCGATGACTGTAAACCAGATATTGTTTATC
>JBNLGO010000049.1:0-22779 GCA_050306095.1 Cyclobacteriaceae bacterium | reverse complement strand
TCGGTAGTGTTTAGCCCCCTGGCAATTTCCACTACCTCTGCAGCATCTGCTGGAGATAAGAAGTGGATACTTACACACCGTTCCGGATGATTGAGTTCTGAGGAAAGCTCTGTAATAACGAGCGTAGTAGAATTGGTGCAAATTAAACAATCCTCACTCGTATGGTTTTCTATTTCTTTGAAAATGGTTTTTCTAAGCTCCACACTATCCTCCCTGGTTCGGGATTTTACCGCTTCGATTACAATATCACAACCTTCTAGTATCTGGTAATTTGTAGCTCCTTTTATTCGAGATAAAATTGCCCTCTTTTCACTTTTCGTCATCCCCCATCGCTCGATCATTCTATCCAGTTCCCGACTTATTTCATTGATGGCCTGGTCGATTTTTGCTTGAGAGATTTCTATGAACCGTACTTCTATTCCATTGGCGCTTACCATGCGAGTGATCTCCTGACCAAGGATACCACAACCTACTATACCAACTTTCTTAAAAGTTCCTCCTCCTGATTTTGTGGTATTATCTGCTACTTTTAATGCGTAATCTTCAATGGGTTCAACAGTAATTGACATTTTATTTTGTTATTGGGTTAGACAAGAGATTTTTTAGCATAAGCCTGGTTGGAAGTGATGGCCACCATGTTGACGATATCTTCTACAGAGCAGCCCCTGGAGAGATCATTAATTGGTGCGGCCATTCCCTGCAATATCGGACCTATTGCTTCAGCACCAGCTAGGCGTTGGACTAATTTATAGGCAATATTTCCAGATTCCAGGTTAGGAAAAACGAGCACATTGGCTTTTCCAGCGATTTCGCTATCCGGGGCTTTGCTGTTTCCAATAGCCTCCACCAACGCAGCATCAGCTTGTAACTCACCATCGATTTGTAAAGTAGGGTCAATCTCTTGGGCAATTTTAGTAGCTTCGATTACTTTGTCAACGGCTTCATGTTTTGCACTGCCTTTGGTAGAGAAGCTCAGCATGCCGACCCTTGGATCAATTCCTGCTATGGCTTTCGCAGTTTGAGCAGTGGCGACGGCTATTTCACCGAGCTGCTTTGCATCAGGAACAGGATGTACAGCGCAATCAGCAAAAACCAAAAGTCCATCTTCTCCAAAGTCTTTGTTTGGGAGGATCATGATAAACGCCCCGGAAACCACGCTTATTCCCGGAAGGGTTTTAACAAATTGAAAAGCGGGTCTCAACACATCTCCGGTAGCATTGATGGCACCAGCAACTTCTCCATCTGCATCACCATTTTTGATCATAATGGTGGCCAGGTATAATGGATTCTGAAGTAGTTTTCGTGCTTCATCCGGAGTTAATCCTTTCTTCTTTCTTAATTCTACCATCAATTCTACATATTCTTCCTGTTTAGGATTGAAAAATGGATCGACAATGGTAGCTTTTTCTTCTATTAAGGTTAATCCTAAAGATTTGGATTTATTAATTATTTCGTCTTCACTACCAATTAAAATTAGTTCTGCCAGACCTTCACTTAGAATGATTTCAGCAGCTTTGAGTGTTCGTTCTTCTTCACCTTCCGGTAAAACTATTTTTTGTTGATACTGTTTTGCGTTTTCTCTTATTTTTTGGAGAAGGTTCATGTGTTTTGATTTTTTCAAATATAATTCAACATGTATTTATCATTCATCATGAATGAATCTTTGACTTTAATACTATATGAAATTGCCAGGTTTTGGAGGTTAAGTCGTACCATATCAGTGTGATATAAACTGTGATGCTGTGATCTAAAAATCCAACTTCTTATATCTTACAACGAAAAACAGGTTTAAATCATCCCGATAGTATAATTATTCGGCAATTTTAATGGAAAAGTTATGATAAGCAAATGACAATTGTCATAACAATGATTGGGTTTTTAATATATAACCAATTCCGCGAACATTTTCGATCTTTAATTGTGTGTCTGGTCGAAGGTATTTGCGAAGACGGGAAATAAATACGTCCATGCTTCGGGCCACAAAAAAACCATCATCCTCCCAGACAGATTTAAGAAAAACATTTCGCTCAATTAATTGATCAGGGTGACGAAAGAATAGTTGTAGCACTTTCATTTCCTTATGGGTTAGTTGTGTTTTATTGCCTTTTGCGTTCAATAAAAGATTGTTGACATCGAGAATGGATTCTCCAACTTTTAATTGCTGCGATTGGACTCCGATTTCTTTATAAGTCCTTTTTAAAATAGCTTCTACACGATAATGAAACTCTTCCATGCTAAAGGGTTTCGTTACATAATCATCTGCACCAATCTGAAAACCGTTGATCCGGTCTTGCGTTTGGTTTTTAGCCGTTAAAAATATGATGGGGATATGCTGGTTATATTTCCGTATTTCTTTAGCCACCTGGAAACCGTCCATTAAAGGTAGCATTACGTCGAGAATGCATAAATCAAAGGATTGATTATGGAAAGTATTCAAACCTTTCTCACCATTCGTTGATAAGAAGACATGATGACCAGCTTTACTAAGGCTTTCCTTGATTAAAAATCCTAAACTTTCATCATCTTCTACCAGCAATATATTTTTATGAACTTCAGGCATTTAAGAAGTAGGCAAAAATATCTTGATTTCAGTTCCCTGGTCAACAGCGCTGTTTAAAGAAATTTTTCCTCTGTGGGCTTTGATTACATTTTTGACAAAATTCAATCCTAAACCAAATCCTTTTACATTGTGAATGTTTCCTTCCTGATAACGGAAGAACTTTTCGAAGATTCTTTTGTGCCATTTTTGTGGAATTCCTATCCCTGAATCTACAAATGACAACAATAAACCGTGATCCATTTTTTGACTTTTTATATGGATTTGAGGCTTATGTGGAGAATATTTTTCCGCATTGTCAATGATATTTGAAAATGCCTGCTGCAATAATTGTCGATCGCCATATAAGGTGTGTTCTGCATTGTCCATGTCTACACGAATAGTTCCACCTCTTTCTTTGAGCTTTAATTGAAAAGTCTCAGCGCTTTCCAATAAGATATCTTTTAGGTCTACAACTGTAAATTTCGAAGGAGTTGGTTTTTCATATGCAGCTGCGGATAGTAGTTGGTCTATTTTATTCCGGAGTTTTTCATTTTCCTTTTCCAGTATTTTGAAATAAACGACATCTTCTGTTGAATTTTGATGTCGTTTTCTTAGCATTTCACTTGCCAGGCTGATGTTGGTAACTGGAGTTTTGAATTCGTGGGTAATGTTATTGATAAAATCATTTTTGATATCCGCATAGCGCTTTTCCTTGAGCAGAGAATAAATCGCCCAGGCAAAAAAGATGATCATTAATATGAGTGCAAGGGTGGAAATGATCCAGATGTCCATTTCCGCCGCGAGATAGCTTGTTTTATGAGGGAAATAAACGGCAAAATTTTGAAGTGGAAAATGGCTGTATCGTCCTTCCCTTATTTCTTTTTCGATTAATTTAGCTTTGGTGGATTGAATATAATTACCATACACAAGGGTGTCTTCATCTGCCCGGTAAACGCCTAATTCATATTCGAGGTTAAGATTTCTCAGACTAAATTCCCTTTGGATACATTGCTCAACCACGGATGGTTCCAGTTCGCTTTCGCTATTGATAAAAAAGAAATTGGAAGAAAGTTTTTGTACTTCGATGTTTCCAGTAGGGTGATCGACGATAGAATCTGCTACTTTTTTAATGCCACCTGAACGGTAAAATCAAACTGTTTTTCTGAAATATTAAAGGCCTTTTTAAACCAATAAATTTGCACGATCAGCAGCAGAGATAATACAATAGTGCCGAAAATGATGATATGTCTGAGGTGCTTATGCTTCATCCCAATTGAATTGAACGATAAAAATAATACTTCTTAAGCAGATCAGAGAGCATTTAACCAACTTTAACACTCTGTTAACACTTCTTTACATAGTCTTGGTGAAGTACTTTAACTATAAGATTATGAAATTATTAAGTGAAATAATCTTTTATACATGCAACTATTGTTTAAATTAATTGCAACTAAATTATTAAAAGTTGGTTGCAAAAACTATATTTGATAGTTGTATAAAACTAATAATATTGACTACTGTAGATCAAATCAAACATCGCATCAACAAGGTTTCTTCAAAAACCATTCTCTTCACTGAAGACTTTAAGGGATATGGAGGGCCTGAGGCGATAAAGAGTGCCATGCATCGTTTGGTAAAAGTGGGAGAACTTAAACGACTGGCAAAAGGTATTTATGTGAAACCCGGTTATAGTGAGCTACTCAATAAAGAGACTTCCCCTTCTCTTGAAGAGGTTGCTAAGGCTATTGCAAAGAGAGATGGCATTCGTATTATTCCAACTGGAGCAATGGCTATGTACAAATTAGGTTTAAGCACTCAAATTCCGCTTAAAGCAATGTACCTTACTGATGGAAGTGCAAGGACAATTCGAATTGGTAAATCTACCTTAACTTTTAGACGAGTGACTCCAAAGAAACTTCATTTAAAAGGAGAAATCAGTATGTTGGCAATACAAGCACTTACTGAAATTGGTAGGTCAAATGTAAATGAATCACAAAAGGAAAAAATTATTAGTCTACTTAAGAATGAGTCATACGAAAATTTAAAACATGATATCAAATTAGCACCACAATGGATAGGTGAAATTATGGCTAAAGCACTTTAGAATGGGATACCTTGAATTTTACAAATTACCTGTTTCAGATAAACTTGAAATATTTGACCAGGTACAATACCTTACCGGATTACCACCTTTTGCTATTGAGAAGGACTGGTGGGTAGTTCGTGTATTAGAAGTTTTGTTCCAAACAGAAATTAAAAATCATTTGGTTTTTAAAGGAGGCACCTCCCTTAGCAAAGCATGGGGGCTGATTGACCGGTTTTCTGAAGATATTGATTTAGCGTTAGATCGAACTTTTCTTGGGTATGATGGTGAGATAACCAGAAAGAAACAGGTGACTCAGTTAAGGAAATCATTCAAGAAATACATATTAGATTTTCTACTACCTAAATTGGTTCAAAAATTAGAATCCGGAGGATTGAATAATGTTAAAGTAAAGGCTCTAGAAACTACCGAATCAGATCAAGACCCCATTATCATAGAAATAATTTATCCGAATATAACAGAACATTCTGAGTACCTCTTGCCGAGAGTGCTAGTAGAAATTGGATGTAGATCACTAAGGGAACCATATACAAACCGTGCTATTTGCTCAATTATTGGAGAAGAGTTTAAAGGAAGGTCATTTGAAGATCAACCTGTTCATGTTCCTTCAGTTAATCCCGAAAGGACATTTTTAGAGAAATTGTTTTTATTACACGAAGAATTCCAACGTCCTGCGGATAAAATAAGAGTTAAAAGGTTAAGCCGGCATTTATATGATATTTACCAAATATCAAAAAGTGACTACGGGAAAAGAGCAATTGATGATCACAATCTGTTTGCAGAAATAGTAAAACATAGAAGTATATTTTCAAAACTTGGAGGTGTTGATTATAATAGTCATTTCCCACCTAATTTGAGGCCTATTCCTCCAAGTGATCAAATCAATGAATGGAAACGTGATTATTCAACTATGCAAAGTCAAATGGTTTATGGTAAAACTATACCTTTTGAAGAGCTGCTTGAATCAGTTAGTACGATTGCCAAAATGATAAATAGTAATAGCAAACTTTTTTAATTGTGGGCGTTAAAAATTTCAGTCGCCCATTGTTTAACCCAAATAATTCAGATTTTCAATCTATTATCTTCATTATTCACAGCTTTGTGGTGGATAATCAGGATTAACACTCCATTAACACTTCTTTACACTTCTTAACTATTGACCATTCGCTTTCGACCTATTCTTGTGTGAACGAATCAAAAATCTTATGCAAGGGCAATTTAATTTTAGAAAAGTCGATTATATTTTCTTTATCTCAGGGGCTGTTTTACTTACCATTGGATATTTATGTATGGCCTTTGATCCAGTAGAAAATGGGTTTGGAATTCTCACTTTATGGTTTGCCCCGATATTGCTTTTAACAGGATTTGCTTTGCCTGTTTTGGGAATTGTAGGAGGGGAATGGTTCAAGACTCAAATCGATTTCTTGTTTTCAAAACAATTCATTTCAGAGAATCAGTATCCAATTATCGGCGGAGCGCTTGTATTTTGTTTTTCGTTGATGGCATACCTAAAGACCATGGAGCCTACTGCGAGTCTCTGGGATTGTTCCGAGTTCATCGCCGCTTCTTATAAGCTTCAAGTACCTCATACACCAGGTAACCCCTTGTTTTTATTGATAGGAAGAGTGTTCACCATGTTTTCATTTGGTGATGTGAATGATGTGGCTGTTACTATGAACACGATGAGCGCATTGTTTTCTGCATTGGCCGTATTACTACTATTTCATTTTTTGTGGATTGTGGGGAAAAGAATGGTCTTAAAATTCCAATTTCCAGATTGGATTGTCACATTGATGGCGTTTTCAGGTGCAATGTCAATGGCTTTTATAGATAGTTTTTGGTTTTCTGCGGTGGAAGCAGAGACTTACGCAGCAGGTAGTTTTTTTCTTCTGGTCAATGGTTGGCTAGGGTTAATGTTTTGGAAGATTAGGGGTAAAGAAACTGAAAAAAGATGGAAGGTATTAACAGCATACATAGTAGGTCTTTCCTATGGAATTCATCCCATGTGCCTGCTGGCAATTCCTGTGATTGGTCTTTTTTGGATATATAAAAAGAGAGAATTCACCATAAAGAATTTGATGTTGGTAACAATATCTGGATTTGTCGTATTGTTGATTATTAACCGTATAGTAGCAGTTGGTCTTTTTGAATTTGCTTTTTACTTGGATGTATGGTTAGTAAATGCAACAGGTTTGCCTTTTTATTCAGGTGCCTGGCTATTGGGAATGATGCTCTCCGTATCGGTATTTTATCTCGTATTAAAAAAGCCTGAATGGAATGTAGTTACCTGGTCATCCGTATTTGTTATTTTAGGTTTTTCAACGTACTTCGTGCTTTTTATCCGTTCTAATCATAATCCTCCGATTGATGAAACCAATCCCGAAAACATGGCTTTGATCAAAGCTTATATGAATAGGGAATCCTACCCCAGTCGACCGTTACTTTACGGTCCTTATTATGATGCGGAAATAGCAGAAATCAATCAAGGAAAAAAAGTTTATTATAAATCTGATGATGAATATAAAATTGCGGGTCATCGATCAAATTATGTATATGATAAACACAGACAGACTATTCTGCCAAGAATTTATAGTAATGATGCCGCACATGTGAAATTGTATAGGTCATGGGCTGGCATCAAAGACAACGAACAACCTACGTTTATTCACAATCTGAAATTTCTAATTCAATATCAGTTAGGCCATATGTATTGGCGGTATCTGATGTGGAATTTTGGTGGACGGGTAAGTGATATTCAGCATGACGGATGGTTGAAACCTTGGGAATCTGCAAATGCTGAAATTGAAAACAATGCTCGAAATCAGTATTGGATGCTGCCATTTTTAATGGGAGTGATCGGATTTGTTTTCCAATATAAACATGATAAAAAGGCATTTGCGACTACCCTGCTATTCTTTCTGATTACCGGAGTGATTCTCTCCTTGTACCTCAATTCTCCACCCCAGGAGCCTCGGGAGCGGGATTATATTTACGTGGGCTCTTTTATGATTTTTTGTATTTGGATTGGGTATGGTGTATTGGCTATATACAAGCTTTTTATACGGGTAAATAATAGAATGTCAATGATTATTTCTTGTTTGACAGCCATAGCTATTCCGGCTTTATTGCTTATAATAAATTGGGATGATCACGATCGCTCAGGTAGAACAGTGCATATGGATAGTGCCCGAAATTTGCTGAACACCTGCGAACCAAACGCAATACTTTTTACAGGTGGAGACAATGACACGTTTCCTTTGTGGTATCTGCAGGAAGTGGAAGGGTTTCGTACTGATGTACGGGTAATTGTATTGAGCTACTTTAATACAGACTGGTATATTGGGCAACTTCAAAAGAAATATTATGATTCTGATGCTTTTAACTTAACCCTGGGAAAAGACGAATATGTACAATTCGGAAAGAATGATGTGTTGTACTATCGGGAGCATCCACAAATAAAAGGAGCGATCCATGCTGGTAAATTTTTGAACCTTTTAAAAGAGGATCATCCATCTCTGGCCTTAAAAACTACTTCAGGAGATGTCATTCATCAAATACCGTCCAAGGGGATTTCAATTCCAATTAAAGAGGAAGCGTTGCGAAATTTAAATGTCCCAAAAGTCTTAAAAGCAAACATTCAGGATCAAATCATCTTGAAAATGAAAAATAATTATTTGGAAAAAAACGCCCTTGTTTTCCTGGATCTGATCATGAGTAATCATTGGGAGCGTCCTATTTATTTTAACTATACTTCCATGAATGGAATTGGCCTGGATGTAACGCCGTACCTGGTGCAGGAAGGCCAGCTATTTCAGTTTCTTCCAGTAAAAAATAAGGAAGCCACTTCAATGATGAATATTGATAAAATGTATACCAACCTTATTGATACCAAGGATTTCGACAATTTGTATGATGATCGTGTTTATTTGAATCATGAAGAATATCTGTCGAGAATTGTAGTACCACTCCAGCAATATTTCACAACACTGGCAATTGCCTGTTTTAACAACGGCGAGAGAGAAAAAGCGAAAGGGGTTATGAAAAAATATCTGGATCTTTTTCAGAATGATCATATTCCGAGTACTTATGCGGATCTTCAGGCAGTGCGAATTTTATCAGCTTTGGGCGAAGAAAGCCTGGCAAAATCAATCAGTGAAAAGGCAGTATCCTATTTTCATAAATTAAATCAAATGCAAGGTTATGACCAGAGTAATGATCAGTTTAACAGGTATTTAGAAGGAGAGTTTTTATCATTTTTAAACCAAATTGGGTAAGAGAAAGTGTTTGGATGGGGGTTTATTAAACTTGAAATTTTAATTGGATAATACTATCCGATATTTATAAACTATAGTAATCCATCTATCATTGAAAGCCATCCTAAATCTTCACTTTCATCTAATGCTTTTTCTTTAATGATAAATTCACACTTCTGTGAAAAAACTTTTTTAGAAAAGTATTTTATGCCTTCATTGTAGTAGATGGGAAGTAATCCAAGTTTAATCCCAGAACGATTAGTATTAATGATTACTTCCGCTTTTTTCTTAATGATATCTCGAAATTTATATTTAATAATTATTCTCTTTGAAATTATCTCGATAGCTTTTATATCACTAAATTTTATAAGCAGGACTAAATTAGAGTTCCTTTTATTAGATCTTAAAGCCAGCCCGTTTTTAAATACTTCAAAGGTTGTATAAAAAGTATCTTGATTAGTATTAACTAAAGAATCAAATTCCTTAATTCCAGATAGGTAAATGAATTTCGTAGAACCGGTTCCCCCATTTATTAGGGATTGGATAAAATTGAATTCCCCTCCTAAATAATCAATTCCCTTCTTTGGAATTTTTCCATCATGATCAAGTGGTAGAACTAAAGTCATTTTTAAAAAGTTTACTTTCACAATTTATGAAATTGTTACAATCAAGGTGTTAAACCACCAATATGCGGTGTGATATTCTTGATTTCAAAAAGTAGGTGAAAGTTAAATTATAGTTAAAAGGTTCTATTCAAATAAAGCGTGATATTAAACTATAAGCATCATGAGGGAGATATTAAAATGATATTTTTTAATGTATCGGTTTAGCGTATTAATTTCTAATTATACATGAAGAACTGACTCATGCAAATGCCACATATACAGATGTTTGAATAGTATAATAGTACTACTTAGTCCATTTTATTATAGCAATATATTTTTCAAAAAAGAATATATACCATGAATTTTAATATAATTTAATTTATAAAAATTTGCATTATTTAAATACATTCTATTACCTTTGAGTGATCAAATCATATTTTTACTTAAATCAATTAATGAACATGAGAAAGTTTTCTTTACTTATTTTTTTGCTCTCCATTTCACTTTTTTGGGGCTGTGATATACTGGAAGAATTGGATGTAGATATTGATTCAGAAATTACCAGATCAGTTACGGTAGATTTATCTGACAAATCAGGCGCTCAGGATTATGAAGAGACAATTTTATTTGATGCTTCAGATGATCCTGAATTAGCACCATATCTTGATAAGATCAATGATTACACGATTGAGAGTATGTCAATCAGAGTGTTGAATTATAATGATTTAAGAAGTGCCGGGGTCGATAATATTACCTTTAATGGCCAGGTAATTAACGGTGCTGAAAGCTGTACTTTGAATTTTGATGTAACCGAAAAAGCTTCTTCAGGTGATGTAATACCTTTAGATGGTTGTTCAGGTACATTGGTGGCTATTGCTAATGATTTAGCTGCTGATAATAAAGCGTCAATCACGCTTAAAGGAGCGGTTAATGATAGCCCTGTGAAATTTGATATAGAAATGACCGTAAAAGTTAAAGTAAACGCTGCTCCATTGAAATAAGGCAGCAAGAACTTTGGAGGAACTATTCTTCCTACATATAAAATATTCATGCTATGATAATGATTCATAGCATGAATATTTTTTTTATGCCATCTATCCACTTTTTAATTTTGTGCAGCTAGCCAAATTTTCCCATTCTCAATTAAATCCGTTATTTTTTTGAATTTACTGGTTGCTTTTTCATATTGTAAGATACTGGATTTACGATTTCATTACTATGGACAAGTTTTCAACAATATTTTTAATAGCAGCCTTATTCATCATAATGCTAGGTATGGGGCTGTCGCTTACCATTCAGGATTTTAAACGAATCGTGATTTATCCGAAAGCGGTCATTACAGGGTTAATTAATCAACTTATATTATTACCAATCATTGGATTCGGCCTTGTTTGGTTGTTTCCTGTAAAGCCGGAAATTGCCGTAGGAATCATGATTCTAGCAGCTTGTCCGGGTGGAGCCACTTCCAACCTTATTACCCATCTTTCAAAAGGAGACACAGCTTTGTCTGTCACTTTAACGGCTATCAGTAGCATACTCACCATATTAACCATTCCATTTATTGTTCAATTTGCTTTACTTCATTTTATGGGGCAGGAAAAGCAGATTGTGCTCAATATTCCTCAAGTAATTGGTCAGCTATTTGTCATCACCATTATTCCTGTTTCGGTAGGCATGCTTATTAAAAGTAAGAAACCTTCGTTTGCTGCTAAAATGGATAAACCCGTCAAAAGAGCTTCAGCGGTGGTGCTGGCAATCGTTATTTTGGGTATTATCCTTAAGGAGAAGAACAATGTGCTGTCGTATTTTGAACAAGCTGGCGTATTAGCTTTACTGTTAAATTTATCTTCATTATTCATCGGATATTTTACTGCTAAAACTGTGATGAGACTCAAAATCCGGCAATCGATAAGTATTGCCGTAGAATCTGGTATTCAAAATGGTACCCTGGCAATAGCAATTGCCACTATTACCATCGGTATCAATGAATTAGCAATATCAGGGGCTATTTATAGTTTAATTATGTTGTTTACCGGAGTATGTATCGTGTTTTTAAGTGGGTATTTAAGGCCAGAAGAAAAAGCAGTTCCGATAAGTTAATCTATTTAATATTTCCAATTTAAATCACATAGAAGCTTATTTATCAAATAATTAGCCGTACCTTTGCGGCTCACAAAAAAAAGTACGTTTGAATACATTTGAAGAATTAGGACTTTCATCGCCTTTAGTGAAAGTTCTTCCGGAGTTGGGGTTTGTAGTGCCGACAGAGATACAAAAAGAAGCAATACCAATACTTATCCAAAACAATAGTGATTTTATAGGCCTGGCGAATACAGGAACAGGGAAAACGGCTGCTTTCGGCCTGCCTTTATTGGATAACATTAATTATTCTATTTCTTCCACTCAGGCATTGGTGCTGGCACCTACCAGGGAGCTGGGACAACAAATAGCACATCAATTGCAGGCATTCGCCAAATACCACAAAAAAGCAAATATTGTGGTGGTGTATGGAGGAGCAAATATTACCGGGCAAATTAAAGATTTAAAAAGGGGAGCACAGATCGTAGTAGCTACTCCGGGTCGATTGATTGATTTACTTAAGCGTAAAGCTTTAACTCTTAGTGAAATTCAAAATGTAGTACTTGACGAAGCAGATGAAATGCTCAATATGGGCTTTAAGGAAGACTTAGATTTAATTCTTTCTAAAACCCCTGAAGATAAAAACACCTGGCTTTTTTCAGCCACAATGCCAAAAGAAATTAAAAGGATTGTTCATCAGTATATGGAAAATCCAAAGGAGATTTCAGTGCATTCCGGTGTAATGGTAAATGAAAATATCGACCACCAATATGTAGTGTTAAAGTCTTCTGATAAGGTAGAAGCACTTAGTCGATTTATATCCATCAACCCTGATTTTAGGGGAGTGGTTTTTTGCCGCACAAAAATTCACACGCAAAAGCTTTGTGATGAATTGATTCGTGAAGGAATCAAAGCAGAAGCATTGCATGGCGACCTTAGCCAAAAGCAGCGTGACATGGTGATGCAGCGATTTAAACAGCATCAGCTAGAGGTATTAATTGCTACGGATGTAGCTGCCAGGGGAATAGATGTCAATAACTTGACTCATGTTATCCACCATTCACTGCCTGACGATCTTTCTTACTATACACATAGGAGTGGTCGTACCGCAAGAGCAGGTAAAGAAGGTATCTCTTTGGCATTGGTGGAAAAGAGCAATATCTCCAAATTGAAGAAGCTGGAGAAAAGCTTAAAAATTAGTTTTAGGGAAATTCCAGTGCCTGATCAAAGCGAATTGCTGAAAATCAGGGTTAATAATTGGGTAGAAGGATTGACTGATCAGTCAAAAGAATCAAAAGTTGATCGAAAAGTTTTGGATGGCGCTTTAGAAATGCTTCAGTTTCTTTCGAAAGAAGAATTGGTAGAAAGAATGCTGGCCAAAGAATTAAAGGGAATAAAAACCGGAAAAAAAATAGGGAACAGTTCAGTGGGGCAAGACAAGCCTACAAGAAATAGATCGAAGTCTGATGGGCCGTCTCTTTTTATCAACCTGGGTTCAATGGATGGCATCAGCAAGAGGGAATTGATCAATTTTGTTTCTAGCCAGAGCAAAACCGAACAGAAAAAAATCACAAGTATTCGAATGTTTGAGAAGTACTCTTTTATAGATATTGATCAGAAATTTCACGATAAAATCATCAAAAGCTTTAAGAATAAAAAGTACAATGGACATAAGCTGCGGGTCAATGCTGCTTAGTTGATGTAACTTTCAGTACAAAGGAAAATAGCTTAATTAAGCCATTTGCTCTAATTTTGGATATATCAACTAAATGTCCATATCATGAGCAAGTTTTTACCCTGGAGTTATTCCGGATACAAAGATCATAGTCTAATAGGCAGAAGGTATAATGAGATCATCGATTGCAATGGCCAGGAGGTGGCCAATCATAATGGTGTATTGGAGAAGGAAAATGCCCAATACATTGTAGAAGCTTGCAATAATTATGAAAAATTGATCAATGTTTGTGAAGAGCTGGTGGAAGTAATTCGCAAAAAGAACCGACTGCTATACGGAGCGGGAATCCGGGAAAATGAAGAAGATACATTGGTAAATGTGACAAACAATATCATCAGGAAATTTAAAAAAGGAGTAGTTGAATAATTACTCCTTTTTATTTTTACCAAATAATCTTTTGAAAAAACCCTCTTTTTTTCGTTCCGCCCGTTCTTTCTTTCTCGCTTCTTTGTCTTTATTTCTTTTTCCAAATAGAAAATCGAAAAACTTAAATTCTTCTTTAAAAGGATCACAATCCATTTTATGCTCCAGGTTATTTGGCAAAGGTTTGAATTTGCTTCTTGATATGGAGTTGTATTTTTTATCGGTATTTACCTGCTCATAAAACTTGGCAAAGATGGGCAATGCTGTATTTGCTCCTTGGCCTAGTGCAGTGGATCTAAAATGAATGGAAGGATTATCAGCACCCACCCATACAGCTACTACCAATTCCGGAAGCATCCCAATAAACCAGCCATCTGCATTGTTTTGCGTGGTTCCGGTTTTTCCAGCAAAGTCATTTGGAAGATGGTAAGTATGTCGAAGTCGGGCACCAGTGCCTTCATTGACCACGCCTTTCATCATTTCCACCATTAATGCGGATGTTTCAGAATTAAATACTCGCTGGGATGAATATCCTTCATTTTCCCAAATGATATTTCCTTCTTCATCTTCAATTTTTAATAAATAATATGGATGCACAGAATTTCCGTTGTTTACCAGGCTTCCATATGCCCCGGCCATTTCCATTAGTGAGATTGAAGGTGTACCCAAGGCAATTGAAGGGTAGGGAGGAATGTCACTTTCAATCCCCATTTTTCTACATCGATCAATGATTTCACCGACTCCTACATCTTCTAAAATTTTAACTGAAACAGTGTTGACGGAATTTTGCAATGCCCCTTCCATGCTATATTTCCCTTCATATTCATCGTCATCATTAGAGGGGGTCCATTCTTGTTCGTCTTCCACATAGGTAGCCTGGGAGGCTTTGTAGTAGGAGCAAGGGGAAGCGCCTTCATCCAAGGCTGTTGCATACACAAAGGGTTTGAATGTTGAACCAACTTGCCTTTTTGTATTTACATTAACATGGTCGTATTGAAAGAAATTATGATCGATGCCACCTACCCAGGCTTTCACTTGGCCATCCGTTGGGCTCACTGCAATGAAACCTGCCTGAAGGATCATTTGGTAATATTTAATGGAATCAATAGACGAAAAGTTTACTTCAGCAGTCCCTTGCCAGGAAAACACTTCCATCGTCTTTTTTACACTCATGCTGTCCAGAATCTGTCTTTCTGACAATCCTTTGTTTTTCCATTTTTTATATTCATCAGAATTGTGAATAGCACGATTTAGTATTTCCCTCTTTTTGTCCCATGGTTTAGTGTTTTTCCAATGAGCATCAAAGTCTTTCTGCAATTTTTCAAGGTGAGCTTTTAAAGCTTTTTCAGCATAAAATTGTAATGTTCGATCCAGTGTAGTATAGATTTTCAAACCACTGGTGTAGATGTTGAGTTGCTCTTTCTCATCACTTTTATCCTCTAATATTTCTTTTACATCGATGGCTAGCCGATCCATAAAATAGCTGGCAAAGTCATTTGATCTTTGATTGGAAATATTGAGTGCCAGTTTTTCACTTGTAGCTATATCTTTTTCTTGTGCTGTAAGGAAACCTTCCTTCAACATCAGGTCTAGTACTACATTTCTTCTTTCTAACGCCAGCTCTGGATTGATCCGAGGGTTATAGAGGGTGTTTCCTTTTAGCATTCCTACAAGCACGGCTGCCTGATCATCAGAGAGGCTGTTGCACTTAGTACCATAAAAATGCTGTGATGCAGACTCGATACCGAAGGTGTTGTCTCCAAATGGTACAGTGTTGAGATAGATAGAAATGATTTCTTCTTTCGAATAAATTTTTTCAAGCCGGGAGGCAATGATCATTTCCCGGATTTTGTTCACTGCCATACTAAAAAATGGAAATTCTCGACGATGAAATAAATTTTTTGCCAATTGTTGGCTGATGGTGCTTCCTCCACCTGCACCTTTATCACCCATTAAGATAGTTTTGAAAAGCACCCTGAACAGGCTTCGGTAATCAATTCCATCATGTTCATAAAACCGGGCATCCTCAGTCGCAATGAGCGCTTGCACCACATTGGAGCTGATGTTTTCAAAAGGCACCGTAGTACGTTCATAGATGAAGTACTTACCGAGTTGACGATTTTGAATATCATATACAATAGAAGCTTCCGGATTTTCAATTTGTTCCAAAGCTTCTTTGTTGGGAAGAGGGGCGGGAATTTCAAAATAAACATAACAAAAAAGGCCTACTGGAATTGATATAACCATAAGAGCCACTATCAATAAATACTTGAAAAATGGAATTCGTTTTTGGCGATTTTTAGCCGTTCTTTTCTTACGGGATTTTTTTCTTGATGTAGATTTCAAAAGGTTTGCGGTTTATACCAATAAAGCTGTTTATCTAAAATTTATTGTGCGAATTACGGGATTTTAATCATGGCTTTCATGACATTTTCCCGGTAATTGGTCACAAGTTCAAATGCTTGTTGTATTTCATGAAGTGAATAGGAATGAGTAACCATGTTTTCAATGTTAATTTTTTTTTCTTTCATTAATTCCAATGAATGTTCTACGCATCCTACTTGTCTTCTTATATTGAAAATATCTATTTCTTTACGGCGCAAGGTATGAATGGGGAGTTGGATATTCATCGTTTCCGGAATCCCAACGATGATCAATTTTCCTCCGGGACGTATGATCGTAATGGCATCAAGGATTGCCTGCTCATCTCCACTACATTCGTAAACTACATGAAATTTATTGGTGAAGCGATTTATTAATTCCTTATGGGAATTTTCGTTTAAATGGAAAGCTTCTTCTACTCCTTCCTTCAATGCCAAGTTACTTCTATATGCTAGCTTATCTACTACCAACTGAGGTGAAATATTTTTGGCTTTTAATGCCAAAGAAACACTCATTCCTATTGGTCCATAACCCAGTATTGCGGATGATTCATGTGGCTTTATTCCAGATCGATTTACTGTATAGACACCAATGGACATCGGTTCGGAAATGACGGCTTCATCATCGGTGATTCGGTCATCAATGGGAATGCAGTTTTGCGGTTTCAGAATCATGTATTCTTGCAGGGCTCCATTTAATTGGCTCGGGCACCCTAAGAAAAGATTTTTCTCGCAGGTGTTCATTCTTCCTTCTTTACATTGGTCACATTCTCCACAGTGAACGGCAGGCTCAATAGCGATGCGTTGCCCTTTTCTTAAATTGGCTACATCACTTCCCACTTCCTCTATTACTCCCATGGTTTCATGCCCAATGATAAAAGGGAAATCGATGATTTGTTCACCTATTCGTCCGGTAGTAAAATAATGAATGTCAGAGCCGCATATTCCCACTTGTTTTATTTTTACAAGGATGTCTAATGATGACTGGATGGTCGGAATGGGTTTATCGATGATTTCAAATTTGTTAATTCCGGTAAGTGCTGCTGCTTTCATTTCCAAAAACTACTTTTTGCCTGGCAAAATTGGTAGAATTATTTCTTTATTTCACCTAATTGAAAATATAATCAACCGAAGGGGTAACTTATTATTTGAAAAGAAGTATGATTATTTCGGTCTTTATAAATTAAACAATCCTAATTAATGTCAGAATTTTCAATAACCTCAAAAAACAAAGTAAAAGTTTCAAGCAAAAGAGCCCACTATGATCGGGCCACCATTTATTCTATTTTAGATGATGCGCGCATTTGTCATGTTGGATTTATACACGAAAATTATCCTGTTGTTATTCCCACAATTTTCGGTCGCGATGGAGATACGCTATATGTTCACGGCGCAGTAGGAAGTCGAATGTTAAAAACCATGGAAAAGGGTGTGGACATATCCGTTACTGTCACACATCTTGATGGCTTGGTATTAGCCAGATCCGCATTTCATCATTCGATGAATTATCGTTCGGTGGTCGTATTTGGAAAAGCCCAACTTGTAGAATCCGATGAGGAGAAGATGAAAGCATTAAAAGTAATTTCCGACCAGGTATTAAAAGGAAGGTGGGAAGAAGTACGTGAGCCAAATGAAAAAGAATTAAAGATTACGAAAGTCCTTAAAATTAAACTGGAAGAAGTCTCTGCGAAAATTCGTACCGGAAAGCCTGTTGATGAGCCGGAGGATTACGATATGGATGTGTGGGCAGGAGAATTGCCCTTGAAATTAACTCCTCAAACTCCCATAAATGATCCTGACGCCAGGAAGGATTTACCTGTTCCTACCAGTGTATTAAACATATTGAAATAATCCGATTCACTATTAGGTAATCATTTGTTTCCATTTGGTGGTTCAAATGCTTACACTCATCGAAGTGTGTTAGGCAATTTTTATGAATGGGTTATATTTGTTACTAATAAAATAAAATAACCCATTCATATGCGAATAAATTTAAGAATATTTCAATTCATCCTCTTTGCCACCATTGTGTCAATGTTTGGATGTAATCAACCAAAACAAGCCTCAGAAAATCATTCTAACCTTGAAGAAAAAATTGATAGCCTTATCAGTTTAATGACTATTGAGGAAAAGGTCAATATGATCCATGCGAGTTCTTCTTTTACAAATGGTGGAGTTGAGCGTTTAGACATTCCAGAATTAGTTACTTCTGATGGTCCTCATGGAGTGAGACATGAGCATGGCAGAGACTGGGAAAAGGATGATAATGTCTTAGATAGCGGTACTTATCTTCCTACAGGAACAGCTTTGGCGGCTACCTGGAATCCGGAGTTGGGGTATGAGTTTGGAAAGGTGCTAGGAGCAGAGGCCAATTTCAGGGGGAAAGATATCATTTTAGGTCCTGGTTTAAATATCATTCGCACACCTATCAATGGTAGAAACTTTGAGTACATGACAGAGGATCCATACCTCAATTCTAAGTTAGTCGTGGGATATATCCATGGTGTACAGGACCAGGGTATAGCTGCATGTGCCAAACATTTTATTGCGAATAGCCAGGAATATGAGCGATATAGGGTAAACATAGAATTAAACGATCGTGCTTTCAGGGAAATTTATTTACCCGGTTTTAAAGCCGCAGTTCAAGAGGGTGGAGCCCTCACTGTGATGGGCGCATATAATAAATTCAGAGGGCAGTTTTGCTCACATAATCAATTCCTTTTAAATGATATACTAAAAGGAGAACTAGGCTTTGACGGCTTTGTAATGAGTGATTGGAATGCCACCCATAACACCATGGAAGCTATTAACAATGGTTTAGACCTTGAAATGGGAACAGACCTTGGTATGGGCCCTAATCCGGATTATGGGAAGTTTTACCTTGGAGATACGGTTGTCACTTTAGTGAAAAACGGAGCGGTTGAAGAATCGATTATCGATGAGAAAGTGAGGAGAATATTACGAGTGATGTACGCCATTCACAAATTTGACGAAAGGGTTCCCGGATCTTATAATACTTTGGAACACCAGCAAACGGCATTAGAAATAGCCAGTGAAGCAGTTACATTATTAAAAAATGAAGAAAGCCTTCCTTTAGCAAAAGATAATATTAAAACCCTGGCAGTGATCGGCGCCAATGCGGATAGAAAACATGCAGGTGCGGGTGGAAGCTCTCAGGTAAAAGCATTTTATGAAATAACGCCCCTTGAGGGAATTAAAAATCTGGTAGGTGAATCGATGGAAGTAAATTATACTCCCGGATATGTTGTAGAGCGAGATGGAGGAGTAAACCAGGAATTAATTAATGAAGCAGTAGAAAATGCAAAATCCGCTGATCAAGCAATATTAGTAGTAGGCTGGATCCGCGGCTATACGGATGCATGGGAAGAAAATGCTTATGATGCGGAAGACCATGATAAGCCAAATATGCAATTGCCTTTTGGTCAGGATGAATTGATCAGGGCAGTGCTTGAAGCCAACCCTAATACTGTGGTGGTGTTGGTAGGTGGTGGACCGGTAAATATGTCTGCGTGGGTGAAGGATGCGAAAAGTATTGTTCAGGCTTGGTATGGAGGAATGGAAGGAGGAACGGCCCTAGCCAAAGTTTTATTTGGAGAGGTAAATCCAAGTGGAAAACTTCCAATGACTTTCCCTAAAAGGCTGGAAGATAGTCCCGCTCATGCTTTGGGGGAATATCCGTTTAAAGATCTGGAAATCAACTATAATGAAGGAATTTTTGTGGGATACCGATATTTTGATTCTTATAATGTCGAGCCCGAATTTGCCTTCGGACATGGGTTGTCATATACCACTTTCGAATATTCAGATATCCAGGTAAATGCCACAGGTAATTCTGCTTCAGTCGCTTTCACAATTAAGAATACTGGTGATATGGCTGGAAAGGAAGTAGCTCAAGTATATGTTCAGGATGAAGAGGCTTCCCTGGAACGGCCTGTTAAGGAATTAAAAGGATTTAAAAAGGTACTACTTAATCCGGGAGAATCAGCTAGAGTAGAGTTGGAATTGAATGAAGATGCATTCAAATATTATGATGATAACAAAGGTGAATGGGTTCTAGAGCAGGGAGCATTTACGGTATTTGTTGGAAGCGCTTCTGATGATCTACGTTTAGAAGAAAGCTTCCAACTGTAATAAACAGGATTAAAAGACACTTCAAACCTGGTAGGTAGCTAAGACCTATCAGGTTTTTTTTGAAAATCTAGTCGTTCGGACCACTTAAAGTGATCCGACGACTTTTATGCTTGTGAGTAAATTCTCTTAATCCATAAATATTTTACGTTGCTAAATTTTAATCAGACGCTTCTGCCCTGTTTTGTGAAGACACGAAACAGTTTTTTTAATTATTTTCTCTTTGCTTATTTTTATAAGTAGCCAGTAGCAATTTGATTACAGTTACAATAAAATTTTCAACATCCCCCCTCCTGTTCATTTTCAGGCAATAGTGTTCGAATAAGAACAACTCAATTTCAGCAACAACCCCTCAGCGGCCTTTAATTGATGTTTTCACCATTGGAACATTAATTGTATCGATGTACGTCTAAATCCAAATCCATAGATAAATGACTGAACAATCAACTCGCAATACTGATCTTTTTTTCAGTAGGGGTTTTACCATAAGCCAGTTTGCATGAACTTAATGACAATAACCATAGTTAGCTTTAATACCGCAGAATGAAATCAATAAAACTACTTTTAGCAATTGTTATAATTGCAGCCTTTCAACTTCAACATGTTTTTGCCCAAAGCAAGACTGGAATAAAATTAGAGTCTGAAATATCAAAAATCTTAATGGACCATAATGTTCCTGGTGCGGAGGTGGCCTTAATTTCCAAAGACAGTATTATTTGGATAGGCACTTTAGGACTTGCAGATGTTCAAAACCAAATACCGGTTACGAATAACACATTATTTTCCATTGGATCCATTTCTAAATCATTTCTGTCAGCAGCAGCCATGGTGGCACAGGAAAAGGGAATGCTGGACATCAACGATCCTATTGAAAAGCTTGTTCCTTCATTGGAATATAGCAATCAATGGAATGAAATTGATCCGGTGAGACTTGTCCATTTACTTGAACATACCTCGGGTTTTGACGAGGCTCATTTTAACATATTCCCTCAGGCAGATTCATCAACTCCTTTTAGTGAAGTGATGAAAGTGAGTAAGAACTCCCTTAAAACCCGCTGGAAACCGGGCAACTATTTTGAGTACAATTCATTTGATTATGTTATTGCCGCACATGTCATTGAAGAATCGGTAGGTACATCTTTTGAGGATTTTGTGGGCGAAAACCTACTGCTCCCTCTTGAAATAAATGGCGCCACCTATCATCCTAAAGATTCAATTACCGCCAATTTTTCAAAAGGATATAGCGGAAACATGAATGAGGAAGTACCCTTTCCAAGTGTCCCGCAATGGCCGGCCGGGATGTTAACCACCACCATTGAAAATGTATCCAACTTCGCTATGATGCTGCTTAACAATGGCCATTTTAAGGATAAACAAATATTGAGTCCTGCATCTATCAAAAGAATGGAAACTCCCGAAACTTCCCTTTTAGCTCAGACTGGAGTCAAATATGGATATGGCAAAGGCATTTGGGGTACAATTGAAAACGGACATCTTTTTTACGGACATACTGGAAGAGCTGGAGGTTTTTTATCAGAATTTGGATATTCACGAGAACTAAACCTGGGATATGTGATATTGATCAATAATGTGGACGGAGGAAAGGCGATAAAAGCCATTAAATCATTGCTCCTATCTTCCATTGACACACCTCAAAATGGACAAATAAATCAGGCGTCTGAAAGTGAATGCGAAGAATTTAGAAATGTGGCGGGATGCTATCAAGCTATCACCTCGGTTCCTCAATTGGGACAAATTGGGTATTTCGTATATCGATTAATTGATATGCCGGTTATAGATGTAGAAGATGGTCAGTTGTACCAGTTATCCATGTTGGGTGACAAGATGAAACTGTTACATGTTCGAGATTTCATGTTTAAATATCCGGGAGAACCTATGGCTACATCCGCGTTTATTAAAGGTCAGAACGAAAAATGGCATTGGCTAACCGCCGATGCCTCCTATAGCCAAATTCCCTTGTGGTGGGGATATACTCAGTTTTATATGGCGTTGATATGTGTTCTCCTTATCATCATAGGTTTTATTAGCTTGTTGTTTTGGATTCCAATCCGGTTGATCAGAAAGAAAAGAGAAAATCTACAGCTACAATTATTGCTATTTTTTGCCATTTGTTCCTTGCTGGGAATGATTACCTCAGTTATGCTAGCGTACGATCCTGAAAAATTATACAGTCTTGGTGCGGTTCTCTTTTTTGTTTTAGGATGGCTGTTTTTTATTATGTCATTTCTATCATTGATAAAATTGATCATTATTTTTTATAAAAAGAAAAGGGTGAATGCATGGGTTAAATATCATGCAATACTGATCACAATAGCATGTTGCATTAGTGCTTCATATCTTTTCTATTGGAATATCATTGGGCTGACGCTTTGGAGTTATTGAAAAGTAAAAGGCAATTAATCATTTGTCTGATGCTTACAACTTAGAGAAAAATAATTAATTCTGAGGAGCACAACCTGACGCAAATTTTCTTATAAATATCAAGAAGTCATGGCACTATTTCTATACTTAACGTTGTATTTCATTTAATGAAAAGTACAATATTTATCC
>JBNLGO010000048.1:0-22799 GCA_050306095.1 Cyclobacteriaceae bacterium | reverse complement strand
ATACTCCTGGTGTTTGGCAAAATAATGGTTTTCAAGGTTTCACCAAATTTACTCAAGAGAATACTAGTATTAAAATTAAATTTCTATAGGCCTTATAATTTGCTGTGCGCGCCATCACAAAAAGGGAAGGATGAACTACGTTTACATCCACACCAGGCTATGTTCTTGTCTTTTTCGATTACTGTTTTCACAGGTGAAAAACCTGAACCTTTGTGTGAACCATCACAAAATGGCTGGTTATTGCTTTTTCCACAGGCACACCAGAAGTAAGTGCCTGCTTCCATTTGCAATACATACGGCTTTTTTTGAGGAGATTCCGGGATATCCATAATTGATCGTTTTAAAATTTGTTGTATCTATTAAAGTTAAATTGGGACAAAATTGTTTTTAATAAAGGGTTAATTCTTATTCCGGACAATAAATTTTCCAATATTCGTCATCTGTAAACACCTGTTTTCTAATGATATCGCCTGACTTTTTATAATAGATAACAATATAAAATTCAGCTTCCTTGATATACTTTTCAGCAAAAAATACCGGATGCTGAGGTGTACCGACATTATAAATATCATGAAAAGTGGGACCAATGATTTCCCCATCCACGCTGCTCAAGACGCCATTTTGATTATCTTTTGTGATAAGCAATAATTTTTCTTTGCCCTCGGATTTAAATTCATCGATTAATTCAATTCCATCATAGACAATAGTGTTGTTTTTAATATCAAAGATCTGCCAATAATCATCTCCTTTGACAATGGCAGAGGTATCATTCCAATATTCGATTTTGACAAATTGATATTCGGTAATGAAGTCATTGTCGCGATTGACAAATGCAAACCTTCCATTGCTTTCTGAAATGAAATACTGTTCTCCGTACGGCTTGAGGGTTTTAGTGTGTTTAGCGCTAAGTAACAACTCATCCTTATAATGATAGATACCAAATTTATTGTGAAGCATCGTGCTGACATATCCCTGGTTATAATTACTTATTCCCTGATAGGAAGTGCGTAGCAATAATTTACCATCGCTTTGATACAATCCTTTTTTATTGTTCCTGGTTACAACCAGGTATTCACTTCCGAGTGCCTCTATCTTGCTGAATTTACCCTTCAATACCTCCTGACCATTCTGATCCAGTACCGTAGATATTCCCTTGCTATTTTCAATAAGCAAATACCCGGGAATTTTTGTTTTGCTGTTGGCAATTTGGGGTTTAAGCAAAGACAACTTTTGATAATCACCGATTTTAATCAAACTATCCGAGCTAAATCGAGCATAAGTATTATCCTGATTAAAAAGCAGGGTAATATTATCATATAGAAAATAGACGGAATCATAATTTAACTCTTGTGAAAATTCTTGATTTGAAAAGGAGATGCCCCACAATCCATTGAGCTGAAAGGCAATCTTGTTTGGGTCATTTAAAATGCGGTTATAATATTCACCGGAAAGTAATTGATATTTCTCATTATAGAGTTGATTTCCTTTGCTCGATTTTACAATCCACCCTCCATAAAATCGGTCAATTTTATGTTTCTCCAGGTTGATCACGGTTTTTAATTGCCGATCCAGCAATGCTTCCCTATCACCACTGATTACGATCAGGTGCGTATCGTCAATTGCAAAATAATCATCATAGCTAAAGAAGAGGGGTATTTCATCTCCTTGTGCTGCACCTTTTAATTGTTCAGCATTTGAGATGGCCATGTGATCGCCTTTTTGAATGACAATAAAACCACTTTCAGCTTCAATTTGATCATATGCTGCCGGGAGAATTTCTTTGCCCATAACACTTAATAAACCCCATTGTCCATTTTGAAGAAATTTGATAAATGTATGGTCCAGGTACTCTACATCGTCAAAAGATTGCTGTGAAATAATTTGACCTGATTTGTGAAGAAGCGTGTATCTCCCCTTATTTTTTAATGCTAGAATTCCCCCACCTAATGCATGAACCTCTTGTAATTTTCCTTCGTAAAAATTGCTGCCATCTAAGGCAACAAGAAACAAAGAATCTTTTGTGTAAGCTTCGATGAAATCCGTTGTAAAATCACCGCAAATTAGCTTGGCTGAAATGGAATCAAAAGAGAATTTTTGGTTGATATTCCCATTCAGATCAATGAACGAATAGCGACTGTTTTCTAACACTGGCAACAGCACTTCTTCGGAGATTTTTGCAATATTTTGAATGGAGTCATTTTCCGAAAAATATGGGTTGTTAGTGATAATTTCTTGTGGTGATTGTGATTCAAGAAGTAAATAATACAGATAATTTTCTGCTTTTTTATGATGGATACTATTGGGGTAGGAGTCTAAAAACCAGGTATAGCTTTTTACTTTATTATCAGCAGTGGCTAATTGCAGAATATCTAATTCGGCTTCATTCCTATGTGGTGTATCAGGATTATTTTTTAGGAAACTGATATAATTCTCTAATTTTCCTTCACCAGTTTTAGATTGAAATAATAGCCGTTCGTAATTTTCTGTGGCTTCCCCTACCTGAATTGCATGCGGATAAGTTGTAAAGAAATATTCAAAAGCCTGATAAGTATTTTCACGCAGTGCATCTTCGTAGGCGATTTCATCCCGAAACATTACAGCGCTGTCCAGTTGAGAGGCTGTCGAAAAGAAGTCTATGAAATAATCATATGACTTGATAGAGTGGTCTTTTCTTGCACGACTAAAGGCATGCTGTTCAACTCTTGCTTTCTGATTGGCTAAAACAGAGTCAGTAATGCCATTCTTATGAAGCTTGTTTCGATCCTTCTCCTCTAGTTGCGCTAAACTTTTTCTTCCATCAAGAATAAATAAATAAGCACTATCAATATTGTAGCCAGCATACCCTGTATCGAGTAATAATAGAGAATGGACATATTTGATTCCTGGTGCGAGACTATCTTTTTCCAGGCTTTTATCCAAATAGGCTGAAAGCTTTTCAAAATCCCTTTTTTCATAGAGCTTTAAAGCCTTCCCTGCATCCGCTAATAGAGATGAAGAAATAAAGCAGAGAAATAAAAACAGAGCGAATTGAAAAATGATTTTCATTATTGGAATCTCAGTTTGTGTGTTGATTTCGTGAACGTAAAAGTATCAAAAGAAATTACTTAAGATTTGATTATGGAATGCTAATTTTTGTAATTTTGGCGCAATAATGAACTTAAAAAAAGGATGATCCTTACACCAGGAAGGAAGACACTTTTTTTAATCGAAGTTCAAAAACATTTCGGGGTGTGGCGCAGTCCGGTAGCGTACTTGCATGGGGTGCAAGGGGTCGCAGGTTCAAATCCTGTCACCCCGACAAAAAAAGGCTTGGCGAATTGACCAGGCCTTTTTTATTGAATTTTAGTTTTAAATACCCACACTATCATTCACCCCTTCCTAAACGACACAAAAAAGGATGTACCTTGATCGATCTTACTTTCGCACCAGATGTTTCCGTCTATGGCATCTACAAATTTTTTAGCAATCATGAGTCCAAGCCCGGTTGACACTTCATTGCCTGTTGGCTTGGCGCTCAGTCGCTGATATTTTCCAAAAAGCCTTTTCTTATCTTCATCAGATATGCCGGGACCTTCATCTTTAATTTCAGTGATTATTTGATCATTTTCGGCAGATAAATATATATAAATGGATTTATCGAAAGGAGAAAATTTAATAGCATTAGAGAGCAGGTTTTCTAGTACCTGTACCAGGTAATTCTTATCCACTTTAGCATAGAGATCTGCTTCTATTTTTTGCTTTAAGGTAATGCGTTTTTCTTTTGCTAATGTTTTAAAATGGTCTATGACAGAACCTAAAATTTCTGATATGTTTTCCCTCTCAATATTTACGTTTAATTGTTCAGATTCTATTGCATTTACATCCAGGATTTTCACTATCATTTCATTCATTCGTGAGGCACTGCTATCTACTAATTGAAGATTCTTCTTCGTATCCTCATCCAATTTTCCGGTTTTTTTGACAATCGTTAACAGCCCCTTAATTTGATTGATAGGGTTTTTTAAATCGTGGGCCACTATTCCTATCAAGTTATTTTTTTCATTATTCAGACGGATTAATTTATCATTGCTATTGCGGAGTTCCTCTGTTCGTTTATCTATTAATTGCTGCAATTTTTTATTTCTTTTTTCATTGCTAATGCTCACTGCATAGGTGGTAAGCGCTACTAACAACAGTAGTATGATTAGACCTATTAAATAGAACCACCACTTTTGCCAAAATGGCTTTTCTATAGTAAAAGTGATATGCGCCGGATCACTCCATGAAAAAGCACCGTTTTTTTTAGCAATTACTTCTAAACTAAATTCTCCCGACCTATTGGCATTAAATCCAAATTCATTGCCAGTGATGGTAGTCCATTTCTGCTCAGGTAAAATGCGATACTTGAAATAAACTTCATCTTCGGGAAAAGTAATGCATGAAAATTGAAAGGTCAAAAAACTGTTGAACGATAGCTCATTTGAGTGGTTTAATTTTGCGCGCTTACCTTTATCTATTAATTGAATGATCTGAGGGGTAGGTGTTTTTTTATTTTTAGTCAGGGAATATTTATTAAAACAAAGGCCTTTGGATGTACCTATCCAAATGGTACTGTCCTGACTGACGTAAAACCCACGTGAAGTAATGGTATTAGAAGGTATCCCGGTACTTTCATTATACAGTTCATATGTATTTTGTTTGACATCATAGATAATCAAGCCAAAGGCATTGGCCAGTAAAAGCTTGTCTTTACTAAATCGATGGATAGATTTAATTGGTAAATCATTAAAGCGCTCATCAAGATCTACAATTGAAACGGAATGAAAATCATACTTCATCAATCCATGGGATGTAGCCAGCCAAAGTACTTCTTTATCACAAACTAAGTCAGTGACATCAAAATCATCATATTCAGGAAAATCAATAGGGAGGCTTATATTTCTAAAAACAGTGTCTTGATTATCCTTAAAGAATAAATATTTGCCTATGCCAGGGCAAACTGCATAGACGCCTTTTTCACTTGTTTTTAGATTGTTTATAATGGCTTTTTCCTCAATAAATATTTTGAAATGCTTTAGTTCACCATTACGATCTATCATATGTACTTTGTCCATACCAGGTACTACTAGCCATATTTTTCCTTCTTTATCGCGGGACAATCCGGTAATGAATCTTTTTTTATCACTGAAATCATATTCCTTTTTTATGATGCCATTTTCAAAAAGTAGTACTTTAAATGCGTTTGAAATCCATACTCCTTCATTTGTACCAATAAGTGATTGAAAATAACCGGAAGGAATCTTTAATAGGGAAGAATTGACATCTTTAGCTTTGTCATAGGAATATAATGTGGTATTAGTGGCGTAGTATATTTTTTTTGTGATTGGATCTTCGGTAATAGCTTCAATAAAATCGGAAGCATCTAAATTTACCTGCTTAAAAATGTTTTCCTTAATCAAAAACCAACCTTCATTTCCAGATACCCAGATATCGCCTTCGTTGCTGGTATACACATGGTTCAGATTGTTAATGCTATACGGAAAAGTATAGTATTCATTCTTTTTAAAATTGGCAATATAATGTTCTTCATTTCTTGTTGCTACAAAATATTCATCATTACCTAAAGGCTCAATATATGAAACCATGGGTATATCCTTAATCAATGTTGGTGGTAATAAACCGCCATCGGGTAGCAATGGTGAGGAATAAATGCCACTTAATGCTCCTATAATAAGTGTCGTATCAAATACGGAGACAAATTCCACATCTGGAGGGAAATTTATTTCCATTTGTTCAAATTTGTCTTTTTCAGGGATAAACTTGAATAGATTTCCCTGGAAGGAATTTGTATAAAGATTATTTTGCCGGTCTTCAAAAAGTGAAAAGGATCGGAGAAATTGAGTTGTCCTGTTATTGATATCAAATTCATACCTCTTAATAGCCCCTTTGTGAAGTTTGACTACTGCCTGGGATTCGCTCACCCATAATAGGTTTTGTGAGTCTTCATATATTAGCTTTGGATAAGCCAAGGTGGCATCATTTTCTGTTCGGTCTACAGCATACAAATCTTTAAAATATACCGTATCCCGGAGATGAATGATTTCCTTCAGATCTAAATCCCCATAAACTAAAAGCCTTCCATCATTAGTGACATGAAAGCCCTTCACAAAATTACTGTGAAATTTTTCCCTGAAATTGGTGAATTGAATACCATCATATTTTACCAACCCTTCGTCTGTTGCAATCCAAAAAAAGCCAAGGGAATCCTGAATACTTGCTTTAATAATATCACTTGGCAATCCGCTTTCCACCCGGTACTGCTTGGTATAATATTTTTGAGCAGTGATATTCCATGAACTCAATAAGCATATTAACGCAGTAACGATTCTTATCCATGCAATTTGTCTTGTCATATGCAATTACAACACTGTGAACCTGTAATAAAGGAGAATTTCAGGCTAGTTTTTTATTAATATAGGCAAAAAGGCAGAAGATTAGAAATTAGGTTATTAGAAAGAAATACGAATATTATTTAATCTTTTCTTGCTAAAGATTCAACTATTACGAAGAGTAAAAGGAACTAAATTTTTCTTGATTTTGTTAAAGTATGTTCAGGTAGTCCATAAAAATCTATCTTGGATAAATACTGATCTTGATCATAAAGATTGTGCCTTTTGTTTTACCATCTTTGATGTTCATCTATCACTGGCGGATGTATCATCAAAATAAGCGAGATTTAGCCGATTAATAATTATAATTCACAAGGGGCAAAACCAGCCAGTTTTAACGGAGATTAAAATAAAAATAATGACAAATCACACTTTTCATATTCCTGTAATGGGCATTGGTTTTACCATTGATACCCCATTAAAAGTAGCTCATCTTGGTATTGATTCGGTCATGTTTATCAGTGATGACATGCTAATCGAACGTATGCGAAAATTCTATTGTGAAAAGCATGACCTACCATACAAGGAAATATGTGAAAAAACGGAAGATTACCGGGCTAAACGAATTACTTCCTACCTAAATTTGATCAATAAGTTAGCGCATCAAAAATTTGAAGAGTTAAAAAATGCAGCTAATGAAAAGAGTCATGAATTAAAGGAGTATTTCAATTTACTGCCTGACAGTTCCCACATAAAACAAGAATTTAAAGAGCTCACTGAGAAATATCTTCATATTAGCGATATCAAAAATTGGGTGAAGCAAAACCTGTCCATGGGTAGCATAGATGTCAATATAATGACGAAGCTCGACAAGGATAATTATCGCAACAATGAAAAGTTGCCAGTGGAGTTTAATGACGCGCATGCAGCTTTGAGAGGATTTGCCAAGAGCGACTTAGCATCGTCCATTGTATTTTCTGCCGGAATGAACCCGCGATTGTTTAGCTACATGGAACAATTCGAGGATTTTTATCCTAATGAAAATGGAGAAATAAAAAAGAAAATTATCCTGAAAGTAAGTGACTATCGATCGGCATTGATCCAGGGTAGATTCCTGGCCAAAAAAGGATTGTGGGTATCCGAATACAGGATTGAATCTGGGTTAAACTGTGGTGGTCACGCTTTTGCAACGGATGGCTTCTTGATGGGGCCTATTTTGAAGGAGTTTCGAGATAAACGTCAGGAATTAATTGACACTGTTTATGGCACCCTTGTTAATGCATTGGAGGAGAAAAAATTAATTGTTCCAAAAAATCAACTTAGTATTAAAATCACCGCCCAAGGTGGAGTGGGAACCGCTGAAGAACACCAGTTTTTGCTCGATCATTACAAGGTAGATAAAGTAGGATGGGGGTCTCCGTTTTTGTTGGTACCAGAAGCAACATCTCTAGATAATGATACCTTACAAAAATTAGCAGATGCAAAGGAAAAAGATCTATACCTGAGTAATGCTTCTCCTCTTGGAGTGCCTTTTAATAACCTTCGAGGTAACTCAAAAGATGCCGAGAAATGGGAGATGATTAAAAACGGGAAATTAGGAAGCGCTTGCCCTAAAGAATATCTCGCCCTCAATAATGAGCTGACAGAAAGAACCATCTGTACTGCTTCTAATAAATACATCAAACTCAAAAAGAAAGTGTTGGAGAATGCTAATTTGGGTGAGGAAGAATTCCAGGAAAAATATCAGAAATTATTTGATCCTTCGTGTCTTTGCGTAGGCTTAAGTTCCGGAGTGTTAAAGCAAAATAACATTGATAAAAAATCGGATGGAAAAGGGGTGTTAGTATGTCCCGGACCAAACATGGCGTATTTTTCTAAAAAGCTGAAGTTGGCTGAAATGATTGACCACATATATGGAAGAGCAAACGTCATTGATCGCACAGATCGTCCTAATATGTTTGTCAAGGAATTAAATATCTACATTGATTACTTACAGAATAAATTTGAGGAGGCACAAAGTGCCATGACTGCAAAACAAGAGCAATATTTGAAAAAGTTTATTGGTAATCTGCAAGAAGGAATTCAATATTATCAGGGTCTTTTTGAAGAATTAAAAGATAAATTCAACGATAAGAAAAGCACGATCCTGCATGAGCTGGAGACCAGCAGTAAGGAACTTCGGGAACTTTTTAACCAAATTGAAAATCTTACTCCAAATCCGGTAGTTGCTTGATGATAGAAAATGTTTTTAGAAAGGTGGAACTAATACCTTATATATTTAGTTTACAAGGAAACTAAATAATATACAATATTGGATGATAAAATAAATCAACTGGTCATTGGCTTACTTCGGGCAGGTGCCTTTTTACAGCGTGAAGGAAACCGGATCACAGCTCCATTTGGATTACACCAACAGCAGTTTGTAGTGTTAAATTTTATTACCAATCGTGAACCGTTGAGTCCGCATCAGATATGTTCTGGATTATTATATGAGAAATCAAATGTTTCGAAAATTATAAAAAAGCTGGAAAAAATGGAGTTAATAAAAATAAGTAATTCAGCTACTGATAAGAGAGTCAATATAATTGAAAGCACTAAAGATGGGAAAAAAGTAGTGGCAAAAGTTAATCAGCATTTTAATGAGTTCAATCAGCAATTGTTAAATGGGTATTCTGATAAAGAAGTAAATGAAACGCTAATTTTTATGAATAAACTGAAATTTAAATAAATCAAAGCAAAAAAAATTTCAACATATAGTTTCCTTGGAAACTAAAATCAATATAAAATTAAAGGATATGAAGAATTACATTTTCTATTATTTCATGAACGAACAAATTGAAGCAATTAAAACTGTTGCACCGACCCATGCTAATCACTGGAAACCATTTATAATTAAGGGCGGTCCTTTTAAAGATTTTTCCGGAGGATTTATTGTTTTTGAGGCAATTGATGAGAATGAGGCCACCAGGCATGTATCTTCTGATCCATTTGTCAAGGAGGAGTTGCTATCACAAAGTTGGCTGAAAGAATGGTTGAATTAAATATTACAAAAGCAAATAAAGAAGGTGGTGATTTTTACTAACAGGTTAAAAGTCACCACCTCCAAAAACAAGACTTACATTTTTATGAGTTTAGACCTTTCCGAAACCTTGCTTTGATGGTTTAACCTTTTTCAAAGTATCTTCCATTGAAAGCCATGGTTGACCATTTTTTAAATTAATTCAATTGTATAAAGACATAGAGAAGAAGTGTAGAGAATTAAGTAAACAGGTAACATTTACTAACTCCTAATGAGATTGTAACCAATCCTTCAATGGTGCCCATACCCATTCTGAAGCATGCTCTGCAAGCCAAAGATCACCATGACCAAAATCTAATCTTGGATTAGCGTCAAACGAAACTATTAATTTAGTCTTGTCAGTGCCACCAAGTTGATCAATGCTATAAAATCCCTGGGAAGAAACACCACCACCGGAACCGATATATAAAGCTGGAATTTTGATATCCGATAAATGATCATCTAACGTGCTGTTATTTGGATCACATTGACAGTTTTGTAAATCATAACGAACCTTTTCAGGCATATAAGGTCCTGAATGTGGTGTGGCAAGTATATTTATCCATCGATCTTCATCTGTATAGGTCAAACCAACTGGAATATTATTTTCATATTCCCCACCCACGAAATGCCAGAAATCGCTTGGAACAGGAGCAAACTCATAAATGTTTGCACCCAAAAATAGAGCAGCTTGAAAGTTGGTTAACCACGGAAAAATAGGGGAAACATCATTTGGAGAGGTTGATGCCAGGATTCCAAATATACTGACACCGGATTTACTTTGAAAAACTCCGTTTTGGATATTATCATAACTCACAGGAGCCAATGCACAAGAAAGTCCTATCGCATATGCGTCTGTTGGATCAAAAACCAATTGTCCATCAACTGGAATTATTCCACCAATGTCCTGTTTTAACCAATGTTCATTAGTTTCTTTTCCTGCTGCTACGTAGGTTAATCCCGCACTATAGCTGAATCCTAGTAGGTTTAACTTACCAAAGCCCTGATGTGTAATGCCCCTGATTAACCTTGCAATGGCCATTCCTTTCAAAATGTCATCTGTATCCCGATCTACTCCCCAGTCCTCCATATAAGAAAAGTCAGTTTCTTCATCAGGGATGAGTGTCCACCCCAGGTCTATTGCCCAAACATCTATTCCTTGACTCGCTAAGAAAGTGGCAACCGAAGTTTGTGGGGTTATTATAGTTGAGCCTGATTGGAGAAAAATATCTTCAAAATTTTGATTTGCACCATGTACCATAAATATATTCCCATCGGAAGTAGAAGGATGATAGGGCTTTTCTTCCTGAATTAGTCTGTGGAGGACTATACGTTCATATTTGCCATCACCCAAATTAATTTCAAATGTATAGTGGGCAATATTTCCTTCAATAATGGTTCTGTCCATTGAAAGGAATGGTTTTTTATGCGCTATTCTTAATGAGGAGGGTTCGTTATCATTTTTTTTATCCAATTGATAATTAATAAGCTCTACATTTTGAATTTCAACTCCCTCAGGTGTATGAATTAAATCTTCTCCATTGGGAGATTCAAGAATAATGGGGGCACCCTTTTCAGTATTTAACCCAATCAATTTGATAAAGGGCTTATCGATATGAATAGATTCAGAATACAACCCCGGTTCTATGTAAATGGCGTCTCCGGCGCTGGCTGCATTGATTGCCTCCTGAATCGATTCATTCTGTTCAACAATGATAGCGGGTGATGATTCTATTTGTTGAATATATTCGCTCCAATGTAAACTCGAAACTGGCTTGTCAACATCAATTTGAGAAAGTTCGTCCTGAGTTTCAGTACAACTCCATAACAATACCAAAGCCAAAAGAAAAACGATGGCTCCTCTTACCGGGATAATTATTTTTGTTTTCATAGCATTTAGTTTTAAACAGTTTTATTAGACAATTTTTACCTAACAAACTTTGAAAAATAAAGAGGGGTAGGCTTAGCACCTATGTTGTAAATGCTTGCACATTTTTGCTTTGAAATGTTGCAAAGTAGGTTCCAAGGCTATGAAAGCACTTTTTGAATGAAGAGTGAATGGAATTTAATTGAGAAAGGGTGTTACTTCTTTGACATCGATAGGGGGAAGGCCAAGGTCAATCAAAAATTGATTGAATCGAGGGTCCTCCATTAATGGGTCTATCTCGGGCCAGGTTCGCAGTGCACCTATCCAGGGATCACGTGGTTTAAAGTTTATCCAATAAAAAGCACTGTCCAGCTCACCCAAAGATTGATAAATGAATACCATACCAATGGCTTCCCTGGAAGTGATTTCATCATCTTTTATTTCTGCGAGCAATTCGTACGTCTTATCCTTTTGACCTGCCCTGGCATAGGTATCTGCCAATGCCCAAAGCCAACCACGATTTATGCTTACCGCTTTTTGATGTGCTTTTATAGCTTCCTCGTACATCTCCTTTTGAATGTAAATATTTCCTAATACCCACCAGGCATGGTGAAAATTGCTGTCCAGCTCCAATGACTGTTCAATCTCAATAATTCCCTCTTCTGGCTTGCCCAACCAGTAATATAAGCTTCCCATATCAGCTGTATAGATAGGGGTAAGCGGATCAAGTGTTTTGGCTAATTGATGTTCCTTAACTGCTTCTTCGTATCTTCCCATAATAGCAAGGTACCAGGCATATTGAAAATGGCTCATTGCCAGGTTGTTGTTCATTTCATTAGCTTTCTGATATAAACGTTCCGCTTCATCCCAATCAAATTCATAATATGCCTTGACCATAGCAAGTACAGCATATGCTTCCGCAATGGTGGAGTCCAGGCTTATGGCAATTTCTGCTGCATTTTTTGCTCTCATCCAATAGCGACTTTCAGGATCTGGACCATGACCCATTGTAATATATCCCAAAGCTAGTCCGGTATAAGCCATGGGATCTGTCGGGTCTTTATCAATGGCTTCCTGTAGATAAGCCATCCCTTTCATAAACTCTTCCGGAGTGGATTTATTAAGGAAATGCATCCCCTTTAAATAGGCCAGGTAAGTATCACGATTGATGGTTCGTGCTGATTGTAAGGTGGTTTCTTCTTTAGGTGAAAGTGATACATTTATTTCCCTGGCAATTTCCTGCACAAGATGATTGGATGTTTTTAAGGCATCATTAATGTTAACATGATATTCTTTTGCCCAAAGGTGTTTTTCTTCAGGGAAAGCTTCAATTACCTGAAGTTGAACACGGGCACTGTCTTCATAATAAAACACAGAACCTTCAATAAGGATTTTTACATCTAGTTTTTTAGCTATTTCTACCACAGATGCAGGTTTTGAATCATACTTTAAGGTAGAGGTTCTCGATATTACCCTTAGGTCTTTGATTTTTCCCAATGCCCCAATAATGGCATCATGCATACCTTCGGAAAAATAAATGGAAGCTTCATCAGTGGATAAATTATCTAAAGGAAGTACAGCTAATGACAACTGTTGTTCTTCGAATTCAGGATTTTGAATAGAATAATAAATGAAACCTAATGTAATAAGAAAAAGGATACCCAATGGAATCAACCAGCGCTGCCAGTTTGATTTTTTCCTTGCAGGTCTTTCAGTTAATAATTCATCAATATTAATTTCATTTTGGCGGACCTTCTCGGCTAACACATTGGGTGTGTATTTATACCTGGTATGAAAACACCGATTAAAATATGTTGGGCTGCTGAATCCTACTTTGTAGGCAATTTCAGAAATGGTACCAACGTCATTGAGGATCATCTTGAGGGCTTCTTCCAGCCGAGTATCCCTGATAAACTGACTGATGGATTTCCCTTTGATCAACTTCACTTTTCTGTGGAGCTGTGATCTGCTGTATCCGGATTCTTTGACTAAATTATTGACACCAAATTGTTCATTTTCAAGGTTTTCAAGAACAATTGATTTTAGTTTGGATAGCAATGCATTATTCCTGGATATTAATTCAGTCTTGTTCTCTCTCATGATATTAAAACCCTTGTATATAATTTAAGGAAATTAGAGGGTATTAAAAAATCACATAAGATTTCAATAATGAATATGCATTTTTAATAGGTCCAGAAATATTTCGGTAATAGAATAAATTTCCAACCTCCTGATAAACAGGAGTAATGTAAGTACAATTTTGACCAGGTCAGAAAGGTGAGTAAAGTTACTTGCTGGTCTAATTCTTCCTAGTCCCGGGCCGATTCCTGCCATGCAGGTGGCTGCTGTTCCACCAATAACAAGTAGGGCAAGCAAGATAATCCCAAAACAGAAAATGGAAATATATATTAGACGTCAGGATAAATATTAGGTTAAATTATTATTAGGTCAGCATGAGCATCATAGCAACCTATTTATCTAATTGATAGATTCTTTTCCGGGCGACAATATCCCAAAGTTCTGTTGTTTGACTTTTATTAGCTATAAATGCTTGTTCATGTAAAGCTACCGTCGGGCAAATATGCCAGGGTATGCCATACAATTCATCCCCGATTTGAAATTGATTGGCCGACTTACTTTCAACTACCAGATGCTCTTCACTATGCACCAGAATGTTGACATCCGGAATTTGAGGAAAATAAACGGGCGCTTTATTCATTTCTGAAGCCACAGCCTTATGTCCCAGGTCAAAACAAAGTAAATTTTTCGTGGGCTTGCTGATTACTCGCGTTAAAAGAGTGGCTGCAATTTCAAAAGGCAAGTCTGGAAAATTGGAAGTATATCCCTGATCCCAGAGAAGGGTTGTTCCAGGTGATAGCGTTCTTTCAGCATGCTGAGCGTGTATTGGGAAAGTAATGCTTCCACCACAAACTATCTCAAATGGGTGCTTATATTTGGTTTTAATATCCTTAATCAATGATTCTACATTTTCAAAAGAATGATTCACTGTTTTCACCCTTTCCTGAACATTTTTATCATGAATATGGCCATCATAAACATGCAATCCCATAAAATGAAATGGACTTTGGAGAATTGATTTAAATAGTTCTTTTGCCTTTTGGGGAGATGTTCCAGTGCGATGCATACCGGCATCTATATCTATAAAAAGTCGAATCGGTACTTTTGTTAGCTTGTTCCAACTATTTAACTGTTCTAGGTGGTCAATTAAAGTTGAAAATTTTGAATCTGGAAAAGCATGGATCAAATCCAGGAATTTTTGTTGCCCTGGACCAATAATTGGATACGCGAATAGAATGTCTTTCACACCCATGGACGCAAGCATCTCAGCCTCCATAATGGTAGCACACTTAAATTTTGTTATGCCAGCCTTTAATTGCATTTCTACAATTTCCCGGCATTTGTAGGTTTTCACGTGGGGTCGAAGCCTATCAACAGAGCCAGCGATTTTTATCATCTGATCAATATTTCTCTGGATTCGATCTGCGTAGAAGATCAACGCCGGAGAAATGATTTTCTCACAATCATTTATTTTAAACCAATTGATCATATTTAAAATAACACAAAAGTCGATTAATAATCTAGGATGATAAATTTATAGATTATGCCAGTGATAAAAATCAGTTAATAGAAAAGGCTGAAAGCCGGGGTTGATCAAATAAATTATTGATATGATATACTTCAATTGTATCCGTATTTCTGAGATAGATAAGGCCTTTAATGATGAGGTATTCCTGCTCGACTAAGTTCCGTATTTCCTCAAGTTGCATTAATTCCTTTGCCTGTCGGATGATATTGATTTTGGCCAGTTTTAGGGAAGTATTGACAATTCTTCCTTTGTTTTGCTCAATGAGATCTTCAAGTGTAGCGCTTGCTGGATTTGGTAAAGGTTGAATTTTGTTGATGGCATTATTAAGGATGGTGCACCGGGTGTCATTTACAATGTAGATACAGCTTATTTGCTCCCGATCAATAATAGATACGAATTCATTTACATACTGCTGTTCATTAAAATGAAATACACCCCCTAATGCCGTTAAAAACAATCCCGAGTCACCAAATCTTTTTCTGATGGATTGCTCTATATTACATTCGGGGCATACTAAAAATAAATTATACATAAAGCGGATTAAGAAAGGCGATAGATCTCCATGATATTTTCCAGGATTTTTCTAAAATCAATAGCTAAATCAATTAATTTACCTGAATGAATATCAAATACCCAACCGTGAACGGAAATGCCTCGTTCGCGGTGTGCTCTCTGTACTTCTGATGTTTTTATTACATTAATGCATTGCTCCTGTACATTCAGCTCTACCAGTCGTTTGTATTTTTGTTCTTCGTCTGTGATGTTTTTGAGTTCATCGGCATGGAGCCGGTAAACATCCCGTATGTTTCGCAACCAAGGATTAAGGATTCCCAGATCTTCTGATTGCATAGCTGCTTTTACTCCTCCACAATAATAATGACCGCAAACAATAATGTGATTAACTTTTAGATGGATCACCGCATAATCAATCACTGACTGAGAACTTAAATCCGTGTTGGGCACCATGTTGGCGATGTTACGATGGATAAATGCTTCACCTGGCTGAACACCCATTAATTCTTCTGCTGTAACTCGGCTATCTGAACAACCGATATAGAGAATTTCCGGGGTTTGTCCTTTAGATAGATCATTGAAATAATTAGAATCTATTTGGAGCTTGTTTTGTACCCATTGTCGGTTGTTTTCAAAAATTTGTTGGATGTCCATGTTTATTGCGATTTATAATGGCAAAGTAAATTTAAGTGATCCAATATTAATCTTTTCCAAAACAGAATTTTGAATCTGATTATTTAATAAGAAAAACATGAAGTAAGCAAATAAATAGTTAAGCTATTCAATTTTATATCAAATGATTTCAATATCCCATTTTTCCAGAAGCCCTTCAAGTCCATCACGTGAAAATTTGGCTTTTTTAATATTGTTTTCATCCGGATTGATGGAATAATTGATAGATGTGCGAAAGTCGGCTTTTTGTAGATTGGTATTTTCAAATATCGCTCTTGAAAAATCACATACTGAAAAGTCTGCTTCAGAAAGGTCAGCGTTACCAAAATCAACACTTTTAAGTGAGCAATTTTTAAATTTAATTCCGGGGAGTGTGCATTGATAAAAGGTTGATTCGTCCAATTGGCAATCTTCAGGATGGATTTCCAAAAGCATTTTATTTACCGATGAAAAATCCAGTCCTAACAATTTGCAATTTTTGAATTGTACATCTCTGAATGCCGTCTGCGAAATATTACACCTACTTAGATCACAATTTTCAAAAATACATTCTACAAAGGTGGTAAACGATAGATCACTTTCAGCAAAATTACAATTACTAAAAGTACATGCTTCATACTCACCTTTTGCTAATGGAGAAGTAGTATAATTTTTCGAACTAAAAGTTTCGTCTGCAAAATATTCTTTTTGATCCATTTGCTATAAAATTTCAAGATTGACAGATGCAGTGATCCTGGACTTACTATTTTTATCCCAAATAATTACTTCGTAGTAAACTGGATTTACCAATAATCCTTTCTTGATAATTAAGCTGGGAGCTATTTGATTTTGAATATCTGAAATATTGAAATCTCTTTCCGCAAATAGATCCTCTTGCTGTACAATCACATTTCCATCTGCATCTACGGCTTTCATGCTCAGGCCAATTTCCCCTTTACCTTTTTTATTCTTTACTCCTTTGATCCCCTCAAATAATAAGTAAATATGTTCATCAAATCCGGCCCGGTTTTCCGTAATTGTAATTCCTCTTTCCTTAGAATACAGATAAATTTCCTTGCAAGACATTTTATGCTCATCCACCGTGATATGTTTATTGGCAATGACATTAAAATCAAACGAAAGTGAAAAAGTGCCACTTCCTTTTTTGTCAAAGACTTTAACGTAGATGGTATATTTTTCGGAAGAATGAATGGGCTTAGCAACAATGACATTGCAGTTTAATGAAATTGGATTATTGTCAATGCCTTCAACAAATTGGGCGTACATATCCTTATTTGCCATGGCAGTATCGCCCTTTTCACTGATCACATAAAGCTCCATTCCCGGATACCACAGATCGTCTGTTTTTACAAAGCCCTGGATGTTTTCAAAATTGATATAAATCTTTTCACCATACGTGTATTGGGTACGATTAATAAAATGCTTTCCATCAGAAAGAAAAATATTACCAATAGATAGGCCATTTCCAGTTGTTTTAAAACCTGGTTTGGTTTCCTGGGAAAAGATTTTTTCTATGGTACCAAAAAAAGTGATAATGAAAAGAACACTAAAAATAAGTGATTTATTGTTCATTGATTAATAATTAGATTGGCACATAATTAGAATATTAAAACGACACAGACTTTGTACAATTTGTATTTTGGATTTGTGGGTAATACATGTTCTATTTTTTATTTCTCTTGAAAATAAATACCTATTAACTACGTCATTTTATGATATTCATTAATTTTTCTTACGAAAGATTTAGTTGAATAGCATGCCCTTCTTTTACAATAATATCTATCATCTCTTCAATATCTTTTTTTGAGGTTCTAAAATTAACAATACATCCACGCAGGCAATATTTTCCTTCAATAATAGCATTGGATAAAAACATTTTGCCTCCTTTTTGCAGTGAATTAGTTAATGATTCATTGAGGTTATTTAAATATTTTTCATCTTTTTCAAATCCTTTAGGTACAAAACGTAAAGTAGTAATACTTAGATTTTGGGTAACGGCTTCCAGCTCTTCGTGCACTTGTGCTAACTCGAAGAAGTATCTGGCCAACTCTATATCCTCCCTAATTGATTTTTGATACCCATGAGCGCCAACCTGCAGTAGAGATAGCCAAACTTTAAGCCCTCTGAACCCTCTTGAATTTTGTAGTCCATATTCATAAAAATTGACCATGGGCTCTTCACCATCGCCATCAAAATTATAATAATCAGGGTGGGAGCTAAATGCATTGAGTAGGTCTTTTGGATTTTTTACCAGGGTACATCCTGCTTCCAGTGGACTGTAAAACCATTTATGAGGATCCAATGCAATGGAATCAGCCTCTTCGATTCCTGAAAACAAATCTTTTAACTCTGGTAATCCCGCAGCTGGAGCACCATAGGCACCATCCACATGAAACCAAAGATTGTATTTTTTGCTTAGTGAGGCGATGGCTTTTAAATCGTCAACAACTCCAGTGCTTACATCACCAGCAGTACCGATGATCATAATGGGTTGGAAGCCATTTGTCTTATCGAGGTCGATAGCTACATCCAACTCAGAAATATCCATTTTATTATTTTCATCGGTTTTGATCCATCGAATGGAATAGGTGCCATGACCAAATAAAATAGCCGCTTTTTCGATCCAGGTATGTGTAGCTTTTGAGCAATAAATCATTAGTCGATTTACTTGGTTTAACACTCCATGCTGTTTAAAATCTTGGGAAGACTTGGCATTTCTTCCCGCAAGAAATCCCGTAAAATTAGCCATGTTTCCCCCGCTTACTAATATTCCACCGTAGTCAGGAGATACTCCTATAAATTCAGCCAGCCATTGAATAGTTAGTTTTTCAATTTCAGTGGCTACAGGACTAAGCATATTGGCGCCAACATTTGCATTTACCGATGCTGCTAAAAGGTCTCCTAAAGCGCCAATAGGAGCTGCCGAAGAAGTGATATAACCCAGGAATTTAGGATGCCCATTGAATAGAGAGTGGTTAAAGAGAAGTTCAGATGTTTTTACTAAAAGTTCCGTAGCTTTAGTTCCTTTTACAGGTAGATGATCTAGCTTCAGAAGTTTTTTAATTTGTGAAGGCGAAGCACCTGTAGTTACTGGTCGGGTTTTAATGTTTTGCAAAAAATCACTTATTAAGTCAATAAGTTGGTGACCTGACTCCCTGAATTCTTCAGTGGTCATTTCTACTGGCGACTCTCTGTTTTTAGCCATTGTATGGATTTCTTTTATTCAATGAATATAAAAAAAACGGCTGAGAAAGTAGAAATTATGGATCGAGATGGAATATAATTAATCCAGAAGGATTTACTTCTGGATTATAGCAATTACTCTTGGCTGTTAAAAGTGGTATCCTAAGGAGAAACCTCCGAACTATTTTTGGAGTGCTGAATTGTCCATTCGGAAATCTTTTCCAAAACCATGGGCGAAATGGTTTGCTCTATTTGACTGTATTCATCCATCGTCCCGGTTTTACATTCCTGAAAAAAATGATTCAGACCTTCAAATTCAACAATTTCATAATCTGTATTTTTCCCTTTTTCTAAAGCTTCTTTGAGTGCTTTTTGGTTTTGGGAAGCATTAACTTGGACATCCTTGTTTCCATTGATGTGGAGTACAGGGCAATCTACCTTTTCAAATTCATCAGCAGGATTATAATTGTAAAAATAGCGGATCCATGGAGAAGTCCTTGTTTCGATAATATTGACAATGACTTCGTTCATTTTCTCAACAGATCCCGTCATCGGTAAGAGAATAGACGAAAAATTATTTTCGTAATGAGTTTTCAATTTTGATTTTATGATGGACAATTCCTCATCGGTTGCTGCAATACGAATAGCTTCCCGAATATTTGCCTCGTAGGTTCTTTCGTCAGGCACAGGGAATCCTCGCATATCAATGGCCTGTCTGATTATTAATTCCGAACCGGGTATGGCTGTTCCTGCCATTGAAATAATGAAAGAAATGTCTTTGGATTGATTTGCAACAATTGGGGCAATAATCCCTCCTTCACTGTGGCCAATGATTCCGATACTGGAAACCTCGGGTCTTGTTTTCAAGAAGTCCACAGCACTTAGTGCATCCAAAGCAAAGTCATAAGTATTGGCCAAGCTATGTACTCCTGATGATTTACCTACACCCCGGTCATCATATCGAAGTACTGCTATTCCATATCTGGTGAGGTAATCGGCTAAAACAAGAAAAGGTTTATGTTCTGCGAAGGTCTCATCTCGATCTTGGGGTCCACTACCTGTAATTAATACTACTGCAGGGAATACACCATCTTTATGAGGTAGAGTAAGAGTTCCAGCTAAAGTAATACCTTCTGATGGGTTGATGAAAATGACTTCCTCTTCAATGTAAGGATATGGTTTGACAGGTTCCTGGGGCCTGCTTATTGATGACTTTTGAGTGGATGTACCACGAATTAAATTTAACTCCAATTCATTAACTCCTTCTTTGAAAACTCCGGTAATCTGTTCTTTTCTAATTTTCCCACGATAGATAAATCCCAGGTTCGATCCGTCAACATACAAGGAATCATTTCTGAAAATGGTGAGTTTGGGTTGGAGATTTACAATTCTTTTGGAAGGAATATCAATTACCGTTTTCAGGCCTTCATCTATTTCGGAAATGTGAAAAACAAATTCTATTCCATCCCCTTGTCCGGGATTAACTTTACCCGTCCAGTCTCCATCCATATTCTGGCCAAAACCATTAATTGCAGTCAATATAAATATAATTACGATTGATAAATTTTTCATGATTTTAATTTTTAAAAGCACAGGTTAGGACATACCTATCCCATACCGATGAATAATCGATTTTTTAATAAATAATGGAAATGATTAGCTCCTGGTTAATGCGTAGTCAGGAGAAAAGTTGGATCACTCCAGGTCAAGCAGAATTTGATTTGCAGTGTTTGTAATTTTCTTTAGGCTCTGCTGTGCCCAGCGAAGGATAAAGAAAACTACTAAATACCCAATAGGAAGATACCAGTACATTACTTTACTTTCAGTAAAGACATTTACTCCACTTATAATTTTTGACATAACAGGAAGGCTTACAATAAGCAGCATCATGCAGAGTACGATATTAATTCTTTGTACTTGGGCCATTCGTTTTTTCCTTTTTTCAAATTCTGTAATGGATTCCTTTAAATTGGTTTTACCGATTTTAAGTTCCTTGGTTTTATAGATGGCATTCAGTGTATAGGTGGGCATTAATGTTAAAATGGCAATTGCAATGATCGCACTTGCCTCTAGATACCATACCTCCATTTTTTCAAAATTCAGCAGAATATATCCTGAAATAATATAGCTTATTATTGACCCAATAAATTCCTGGGTATATACTTTCCTGAAAGTATTTCTATATTTTTTTTTGGTCATTTCTTCAATAATTTGATCAGTCAAAGATTTTTGTTGTTCTATTTTTTGATTCATGTCCTTCCAGAGGACTTTCATTTCATCTAGTTCCATGATATTATGTCATTTCAGATTTCAATTTTTGCTTAATTCTTCCTAAGCGTGTCCCAATATTGGTAGTGCTTAAACCGGTAATCCGGGCCATTTCATCATAACTTTTTTCCTCAAGAAAAAGCAAGATAATGGCTTTATCCACTTCATTTAACGCTTTTATCTGCGCATATAAAAGGGCTGTTCTTTCCTCCATCAAAGTATCAGGTTCATCCACCAATTGTATTGGGAGATCATAAATAGAAACTTTATGACTATTATTTTTCTGTTGCTTTAAATGGGCAATTGAAGTATTTAAAGCTACCCGATACATCCAGGTGCTTATTTTTGAATCACCTTTAAAACTTTCAAAAGATTTCCATAATTGATAGATAATTTCCTGGTATAGATCCTTTTGATCTTCCTTAGATAAGGAGTAGATCCTGGCGACCTTATAAATGATCCCCTCATTTTCTTTAATTACATCGATGAATTGTTGTTTGTTCTGCATGCAAAAAATGTAATTCACTCCATTAGTGTAAGGTGGGTCAAAAAAATCACATAAATGAACAATTTTTTTATTCAACAAAAAAAGGACGCTCCTTAAAGCGTCCTTTGATGATTATTTGGCAGAAGTTTTAAGAATAAGTCCTATTGAATTTTTTTATCCAGATACGCATTCACCTTCTCATACATCCATTCCGGTTGATCAAACATGATAAAATGTTTGCTGTTGTCAGCAATAAATATTTCTTTATTTGCCAGGTTAGCATATTGGTTTTCATATGTCGATAACACCGTCTCTTTACTTGGAAAAGATGCTCCGAGAATGAGCGTTTTTATTTTAATATCAGCTAACTTTTCACGAAGGTCTAACTTTAAGAGGTCTGTATATCCATATACATACGTTTCCCGGTCTGAATTGAGAATATAATTTTTTATGACTTCCTTTTTATCTTCCTTACCGGTCATGTTTTGTGCCATTTGAGTGGCAGTTTGATTGAAAGTTTCGTCTGACGTGTTGATCTTTTACTGATGCATACCAAGGTGTTCCTATTGGTTCAATTCCATCAAACCCTGCATAAGTAAACACATAGTTTTCATGATTTCCTTTTACATTTTTAATGGTTTCATCCCACACATTTCCAGGTGTGGTAAATCCCGGTAAATAAATAACGGGTTCTCCTTCGCCGGTTATTTCTACCTTGAAGGCTTCCTGACCAAATGCGAATTGAACCAGGAGTATCAGGGTAAGGGCAATGATTA
>JBNLGO010000047.1:0-23010 GCA_050306095.1 Cyclobacteriaceae bacterium | reverse complement strand
CATCGCCCGGTCAAAGCAACCCATCACCACCGCATTAAGTCGAAAATTTACATCTTCAATTCGATCGATAAATGCCGTTACAACTTCTGTAGATGAAACTTTTTTCGACTTTATTAACTTAGCTAATTCTGTTACTGATTTATATGTGAGTTTTTCCTCTGTTTTTTGAAGAGCAAAATCTGATGCAAAAACGGACTTTGATTTACCATAAGTAAATGAAGGTAACATACCTACAGCCAACGCACCGATGCTGATTTTCCCGAGAAAATTCCTCCTGCCTAAATAAGCAGATTTGTTTTTATTCTTTGTCGCCATTGTGATTAAGATTTGTGGTTAAAAAAAGATGATCATGTTTTCCAGATAATTTGGATTACCTGGAAAACAATCATTAATCTAAATCACTCGGCGTCCCACCAAACCCTGGTCAACAGAATATCAGGACCTTGTCGCTCAATAGCTTTGTCATAGTTAGCCTTGTTTAGGTTCGTCTCACTTGGTGGATACCCTTTTCTACGAGGAATACCATCAATAAGCGCATCCTGAGCAACTTCCAATTCAGGGAATCCCAATCTTCGCCATTCTGCCCATCCTTGAATACCCTGCATATATAGTGCTATCCATTTTTGATCACCTATAGATCTGTAAGGGTCTGCTGTATTATATTGAATTTCGGGTTGTGCCAAATATGTATCAATTTCTGAAGTCTCTATACCCCATTGGGTCATTGATGCTTCAATACCACCTTCATAAAATGCAGCAGGATCACCTGCAATCCAGCCTTTTTCCGCTGCTTCCGCCAGGATAAACTGAACTTCCGCAAATGACATCATCATATAAGGGGTGGTAATTTGAAGTATATTTTTCTTGTTTGGCCAAGAAACGGCAAAGTCACTTATACCACTGGCAGTACCTCTACTCAGGCCAAACGGCATTCCTACATAGCCGCCTCCTAAATCGTTCCTTTCTGCTGTATCGGCATACACTATTAACCTTGGGTCAGAAAAATCAGCGAGTTTATCCACCATGGTATTGGTAATGCCATAGTTGGGTACACTTAACTCATAACGGAAATAGTATGGGTTGTAATTAGGTGCTGCTGCCAGGTAACTATACATTGCATTATCAAAATTGGATTCAAATACTCCTTCTGCATAGGCCTCGGAAATTGCTACTTCACTTACAGAAGGTAATACCTTTGACAATCGCAGAGCTACCCGCATTTTAAGTGAGTTGGCAAATTTTTTCCACAATTCCATATCACCTTTATAAATAATATCTCCCACAATATCCACTTCTCCAGTAGGGCTTGTGGCTGACAAATCAATCATATCAGAAGCCTCTGTAAGCTCTTCTAATAGATCCAGGTAAATAGATTCCTGGGTATCATAAACAGGTAATGCATTACCTTTTCCTTTTAATGCTTCGAAATAGGGGATATCACCCCAGATATCCGTCATATTATGAAAAGCCCATGCTTTCAGTATTTTAGCTACTGCTATTTGATTGACATTGGCGCCAGAAATACTTACAATCACCGAGGTTTCTTCATCCGTATTAAGACTAATTATTTCCTCCAGGTTTCTGAGTCCACCGGTATAAATGTCAGAAAAGTCTGCCTCAACTGTTAAATATATATCATCAAAACCACCTCGTAATCCTGCTATATATTGTGAATATGTACTAACTGTTGTGCCAATTCCAGAAAGGTTATCGTGGTTTCCAAAAAACTCTCCTATTAAAGACCTTTCTGCAGAAGTTAATAAATGCGCGGTAGGCACTGTAACCGGCTCATTAGGATTGGTATTGATTTCTTCAAAATTATCTGTACAACTTACCACCATCACTGATGAGATAAGTAACATGCTATATATTAGTTTATCTATAAAATATTTCATTGGAATAGCTATTTAAGGTTTAACATATTAAAGCTTGAAATTGAGGTTAAATCCGAGCGTACGCGGAGCAGGCAGAGAAGCTCCTTCCAACCCCTGTACATTGTCTGATCCAATTCCAATTTCAGCTGGATCGATATGAGGTACATTCTTGTAAAGCAAACCTATGTTTCTCGCAACAAATGATATTTGAAGAGATTCAATCGGAATGTTTTCATAAAACTTTTTAGGGAATGTATATCCTAACATTACTTGCCTTAGCTTAGCATAACTCATATCAAATACTGCAAACCCATCCAAAGAATAGAACTGTTTGAAATAGTCTTGCGCTTCTACAAAAACCGTATTTGGTTCGCCATTAATGGTAACAGCGTCAGGTTTTACTCCTCCACCCTCAGAAACAGGATTTCTAAGAGGAACTCCGTTTTCATTGTTTCCGACGGATTCAATGAATTGTCCATTGGCTTTTCCATTTTGGATGGTTTCTATCCAGGCTTCACCTCCAATTTGAAAATCTATTAATGCATTCAGACTAATGCCTTTATAATTAAATGTACTTGAAAATCCTCCAGTATAATCTGGCATGATATTACCTATTACTTGCCCAGGTGCCCTTAAATATAGTCCGTTTTCATCAACGATTGGCTTTCCTGTTTCTTCATCAAACACACCAGTCGGACCGATGATAGTACCATATGGCTCACCCACTTTAGCATTAATCGAGTTTCCTTCTCTCGAACCTACTTCATAGGTATCCTGACCTTCAGCTAACTCTAGTACTTTATTGCGGTTTCTCGCCACATTTACTGTCAGTTCCCAGCTAAAATTAGCCGTTTTGATAGGCGTACCATAGATCATTAATTCTACCCCTTTGTTCTCGAGTTTTCCCGCATTAACGATGATTGATTCGTAACCTGTTGTTTTAGAAACTGATAGGGGAAGAATTTGATCGGTAGTAACATTGTAATAGTAGGTAAAGTCAACACCTAACCTGTTTTCCAGGAATCTCAAGTCGATACCCGCTTCAAAGTTACTTGTCAGTTCAGGTTTTAGATCGCTGTTGTTCAGTATGTTAGGAACGGTGTATGCTGGTGAATTACCGTAGGCATCCTCCGCTTGATAGGTGATTGCCAATCGGTAAGGATCGGTATCATTACCTACTTGTGCCCAACCTGCCCTCACTTTTCCAAATGATAGCACATTAAAACCAGTTAATAAGTTAGAGAAAACAAAGCTGGTTGATACCGCTGGATATTGATAGGAATTGTTTCCAGCAGGCAAGGTAGAAGACCAATCATTTCGGAGAGATCCTTCCAGGAAAATAAAGTCCTTATAGCCAAGGTTGACACTACCATATAAACTTTGTACCTGCTTTTCACTGGTAAAGTCTGTCATGGTAGGGCGCTCCACTGATGCTTCCAGATTATAGAAGTTTGGTACACTTAAACCACCTTGAGTTCGGGAGAAATTATATTGCAATTTGTTAAGTCGCAGATTTCCACCAAAATTCGCCATCAAGCTAAAGTTTGGACTTAAATCCTTGTCATACTGAAAGAGAAACTCATAATTGTCTTCAGAAAATTCATAAATTCCTTCTTCATAGGCATTAGGTAAATAACCTCCGATTGCTGCTCTATCCTCCCGACGGTCTGTATAAAAGTCCGTTCTGGCAAACATCGAAAACGTTAGTTCCGGTAAGATATCATAGGTCAAATAGATGTTTCCAAATACCCTGTTTCTTAAGTCATTGTTATAACTTTCATATAAGGTAAAATAAGGGTTGTTGTTATAACTCTGCTGGGTATGTTTACCCAGACCCGCAACATTCCAGGTCATATGTGGGTATCGTTCTGATTTATATCTTCTTAATCTTGCAGGGTCTATTTGCCGTTGCGTCCATGCATACCAGTAGGTCATTACATTAACTGGACGTTCTGGAGACCAGTCACCGGTTGCCGGTCTTCCTATGCCTTCCGTTCTTACGAAGTTTGCTCTTAATCCTACTGTTAATTTATCGGTAAGATCGGTGCTTGCGCTTGCAGTAAATGTATTTCTGTCTATCGAACTATTTGGAAATACACCCTTTTGGTGCAGGTTGGTATATGATAATCGGAAGGCTGACTTTTCTGTGCCACCGGTAAATGAAATGTTATTCGAAAGACTAACCCCTGTTTCAAAGAAATCCCGGATATTATTTGGTGTTGCCTGCCATGGTCTGACTTCTCCATATGTGGGTTCGCCAGGATACATGCTGTCCCAGTGTCTAACCGGGGTTCCATCAAATCTTGGACCCCAGCTGTTGTTGGCATTGGTGTTAGCTACTTTATATATCTTCCCATCTAACGGGTCCAAAACCTCTTCAAAATCCAGACTAAACCCGCCTCCGTATTCATTTTGCATATCTGGTAGTAAATTAACCTTGCTAAACATTGTTGAGGAATTGACACTGATTCCAATACCTTTACCTTTTTGGCCACTTTTTGTAGTTATTAAAATTACGCCATTGGAAGCCCTTGATCCATAAAGCGCTGCGGCACTTGGACCTTTTAGCACTGAGATTGCCTCGATATCATCCGGGTTAATATCCTGGGCAGCATTTCCATAATCTCTTCCGCCATTTCCTGATGACTGATCTACGGAGTTAAAATTTGAATTGTCAATAGGAGTTCCATCCACTACAAATAATGGCTGGTTATTTCCAGATATGGAATTAATACCTCTGATGGTGATCCGTGATGATCCACCAATATTTCCTGATGAATTGTTAATTTGTACCCCGGCAATTTTTCCGGTTAATGCATTAACTATATTGGTTTCTTTAGCCTGGTCAAGTCCTTTTGTTTTAACCTGTTGAACAGAATATCCAAGGGCTCTTTCGTCCTTTTTTACACCCAAAGCGGTGACCACTACTTCATTTAGCTGTTTTGTGTCTGGTGTAAGTGTAATATCTATAACAGATTGGGTTCCAACCTTAATTTCCTGTGTTCCAAAACCGATGTTGGAAAAAATAAGTACTGCTTCCGGATCCTCGATTTGCAAGGAGTAATCTCCCATGATGCCGGTTGCGGTTCCTACAGCGGTTCCTTTAATGATGACGTTTACGCCAGGTATTCCTTCCCCTGTTTCGCTATCCTTTACTACACCGCTTACTACCATATCAGACTGGGCATAGAGAAGACTGTAAGTTGGTGTTATAACTATGATTATTATAAGTGTAAATAGGTAATTAAGTAGAATTTTACTGGTTTCATATTTAAAATTTTTCATATTTGTGATCGTTTTTACTTTGTTAAAAACTATAGCCATGTGCATTGACACTGTCAATGTAATTCCCGTGGCTAACCTGCCGGCAGTGTGACAGCGCTGCCGGTTTTTTGATATAAAAAAAGCCCTATGCTTTTTTTACACTGCGTACACTTCAATGATTGAAGCATCAATATTGCAATCCCCGTGACTTTCGTATGTGTAACCATTAATAGGATGTGACAGCATCTTATTATTGGGCTTTTCTTGTTGTTAAGCTGTTAGTATCATTCTAATATGTTATAGTGGAAATAAACAAACCAAACTGTTAACCATTTGACTGGCGGAAAAGGAATGGGCTCCATTCCCAAAAGCGTCTTTTGTTAAAGACTTAGTGCAATTCTCTGCTTAATAAAAATTTTTTGGTTGTTCCTATGAGCATGGGATAGTTACGTTTACTCCCCATTTTCAATATCTAAATAAATCAAAATATTTGTTGAAGTCAATACCTTAAAAGGAAGAAATATTTATGAAATTGACAATTTTTCGATATTTATATTAAAAAGAAAGATTCATGTGAATTGTTTTTCAAATTTGTAATATTATCTTCTGTATAATACCAAAGTGATAAAATAAATATTTAAAAAAATATTGATTAAAAATATATTATTTCGCTATACTACAATTGTTTAGTATTTAATTGTGTGAAAGTAGGATATTTCCTAGTCTGCTTGGGAAGCTTTTTGCTCTTAAAAAATTATTCTATTTGTGAAGATCCTCAAAATGATGAATTAATTCATTTTTCATCTACTAATTTTTACTCCATTGTATTTCATGAATTCTGAACACTACTTATAAAACACCTTATTTATTCTGACTTTAAAAGAAGCATTAACAAATCCCTTTTCGCTTAAATTTTTCTAAATTAATAGGTAGTAATCATGGAAAAAATGTGGGTTTACGTTCCATTTATTAAAAACATTTAAAACATAATTGTTTTACTATGAAAAAGATCGCCGCAATAATTTTATTGATCATCGCTGCCTTGATGATCTATATAGGAATTACTAAATCAATATTACCCCCTCCACTTACAGGAATTGGGTTTGTTGCCATTGCCCTGGTGTTTTTAAAGGGGAAAGGGTAATATCTATCCATAACTAATATTCCATAGGTGCGGAGTAACTAAAATAAGCGTCTTCCACTAAATAGAATAGAAAAGGTGTTTTGCCAACGAGAACTTTAAGTGTGGGGTTGCCGTGGGAATTGATCTTAAGATGTTCTACTTCAAGTAAACTTCCTGTGTTGATATAGGGGACATGAGATACAACTGTCTTACCAACCGCATTTTTTGAAACCATGTTTACGGCATTTTCAGCATAATTTTTAGATTCCTTTATCGGTTTTCCTTTGTACTCCAGCAGTAGGTTTCCTTCTCGTTGAATGGAACCAATAAAATAACCGTTATTTTCCTTCACTTTCATATCAGAAATGTACTCATAAGGATATCCAAATATTTGATTGAATTTTTCTGCATTATCCTGGTCATTTATTGCTCCCCAAACAGCCCAATGTCCTGGTGAACCAGAAGGTGTATCATAGTCTTCTATTTCTGCAAAGATGAAGAAAAACACATTATTACCTTGTCCGAACGACCGATCCACATTATAAAGCTCTAGCCCCACTACTACTTTATTTTCTTCATTCACTTTTAGTTTGATATCATCAGGGATTAATGGTCTAATCTCCTGCGCATCGACACTATATAGTAAGTATAGCATATGCGACGAATGTGCCATCCAGGGTGGGGATGGATTTTTTAGGGTTGACTGAGCCAAAGCCAAATGTCCATAGACAAAAAAGCTGATAAGTAAAATTGCAAACTGTACGGTTTTATTCATGGTTAAATAATTATTGATGAGTTTTTTAAGAATGTTATTGACCAATTCTGGATTTTTCTTCCTGTGACCCCGATCGACGGTTTTTCCTTCCACTTAATTGGTTATTGCCAAAGGTCCGCACATAACTTAGCCGGAATATGGGTGCATTGGTAGATTCGGGCTGGAATTTCACCTGGGCGTAATTGTCATATACTTCACGGGTAAGCTCCCCATAAATAGGACGTACATTAACAGACTGGAGGACATCTGTTACAGTAAATTGAAATGAACCGCCATTATTATTCAATTCTTTTTTGATACCCAAGTTTAACTGGCCAAATCCGTAATTCTTGATGCTACCATTGTAATGATCGGATAGATACCATCCGGAGATTTCAACTGAAAAGTTTTTAGGGAGCGAGATAGTTTGATTGGCATTAAGGTTTAAATACAGGTAATCTTTATACACTTCTTTGGGAGTGTGGGTAATATGAAATTCTCTATGTTCGAATGATGCCCATAAAGTAAACATCCACCAATTGGTCAACTGAAAGGGAAGATTGGTTTGAATGCCAATAGATTGTTGATAATCTACATTTTGGGGTGCCACCAATATCAGATCACTACTTTCGTTTTTCGTTAATTGATACCGGGCAATAGGATTATTCTCGTAAGTGTAAACCAATGAGATGTTTTTGTCCTTTATCTGAAATCCAAGTTTAATATTGTCAATAATAGAAGGATTTAAAGTAGGCGTACCTGTAAAAACAGAAATTGGGCCATTGTATCTCAGGTAGTTGATAAGATCATTGTAATCAGGCCTGGTAATCCTCTTTGTATAGGCAAATTGAATAGAAGCATTTTGAGTAAGATCTCTTCTTATGAAAAAGGAAGGAAATAATTTTCCAAAACTTCTGTCATCTACCCCTTCACTAAATTGCTGGTCCCAATATTCATATCTTAATCCTGCTTGTATGGTTGTTACACTATCAATAGCATAATTCAAGGAGGAGTATGCAGCACCGATGGATTCTAATACCTCCAAAGATGATTCATTACGGTCATCTATGATCCATTCGCCTTCACTATACCGTTCGATTTTTGCTGCATTATTGGTTTCAGAGAAGGTTGCCTTTACCCCAGATTCCAATGTGAGTTTCGGGTTGATGATCGTCTGATAATCAGCTTTTGCCACACCGATATGAATAGCTGTGTTGCTTTCTCCCCGGTTGGCATTGGCAAAAAGTTCATTATCGGGATTTGTGCTTGTTTCCGTTTCATCGGTATAATCACTGGTGATGAAGGTGGGGCTGCTGCTGTCAAAATAAATGTAATCCAGATCAACATTGAGTTTCTTATTGTCGGTAAATTTCTTTTCTGTCAATAAAGTCATATTGAAATTATTGACCCGGTTATTACCATTGACATTTATATTTGCATGTAAGTAAGAATCATCCTGATACCAGTAGTCTCCTAAATTTAAGATATCCGATTTTTGATTGGTATGAGTATAGAACAAATTTGTCCCGATCAAGAATCCCTTGTCCAATTCCTTCTCTACACCGGCTGTAATATTGTGACTGATGGTATTGAGGTTGGTGTGATTTGCAAATTTATTAATAACTTTTCCACCTAACAGTGCTACATTTTGATGGCCTGCTCCATGAAAATCAGAATAAGAAACGTCATGGTTAAATGAGTAGGTGCTGTAATAATTGGTACCACGTTTTCGGTGATTGATATTCATGCTCAGCGCTTCTTTCGGTCCCCATCCATATCCAAGCGAGCCAGAGACAGAGCCGTTAGTACCCTGATCATCGTTCTTTTTCATCACCAGGTTAATAATTCCTGCCGTACCATCTGCATCATATTTAGCAGATGGGTTGGTCAATAGTTCTACCTTTTCCAGGTTGTCCGCGCTCATGCCATTGAGCAAGGTGATAATTTCATTTGGAGGAATACGAACCGGACGGCCATTGATCATGATCAGTGTTCCTGATTGACCATTCAATGATAAGCTGTTATTTCGCTGATCAATATATACGCCCGGTGATCGCTCTAATATTTGTAATGCCGTACTTCCCTTGCTCATCATGCTGCTTTGTACATTGAAGGTGGTTCCTTCCATTGTTTGTTCAATTTGCATTTTCTGAGCCGTAACCTCTATTCCGCTCATTACCATGGGCTCCTCAGCTATAGATATTGAATTAAATTGATAAGAAGGTTGCGAAGGGGAAATTTCGAATGGGGACGAGATCCAGGATTCATACCCAATCAAATTTATGTTTAGAAAGTAAGTTCCATCCGGAACGGACTCAATATAAAATGAACCATCTGTTTCAGTCAGCTCACCTTTAATAAGAGAGGAATCTCTTACACTTTTAATTAATACATTCGCAAAAGGTAAAGGTTCGCCGGAATCCAAATTTACCTTTCCTAAGACCTGGGCATAAGAATAAGGTGCATATAAGAAACTAATGAGTACAAACAGCAAGTAATTTTTCATGGGAGAAATGTTGAGTTAATTCCCAAAACTCGTTTGTAGCCACTTCTGTCACAATATTGATTGATCACCTTCCTGATTAAATTGATGAAATGCATTATGAAGCATTTTTGAAGAAAGTTTACGATATTATATACTGGTATCCTTTTTTGTGAAGGTAGGAGTGCATCTGGTCAAGTATTTACGACTTGTCATCAATGAATTAGTGAAGAATATATGAAAAGTGATACTTTTGAAGTAAGGGGAATTAAGAATGACAATGGAATTAATTTTTTCTAAAAACAATTGGTTGTTTCGCTACAAACTACATCATTTATTGTTTTGGGCGGTTTACCATTTTGTGTGGTGGGTGGTCTATGAAGGCAGTGCAGAGCGGATGATTGGGTATTTATTATATGCCCCCATTGCCATTAAATATCTCTTTTATGTCGTTTTCCAAGCGGTAGGCGTGTATTTCTGCTTGTATTATTTAGTGCCCACATTTTTGAAAAAAGGTAGGTATGCTGTGTTTCTCTCTTACCTGGCTTTGACCATTATAGCCATCGCTTTATGTATCTATTCTGGATATTTCCTGGCGGCATATGTGGGAAATACGGATGTGCGTGTACTCTTTAATCTTGGCGATCAGCCGGTTTTTAATTTGTTTAAAAGCAATGCTTTACCTTCTTCCATTGCTAGTATGACTCTTGGGATGAGTATCAAATTGGCGAAGAATTACTACGAGGGGCAATTAAGAGAGCAGGAATTGAAACAGGAGAAATTGGAAACAGAGTTGAAATTTCTCAAATCACAATTTAATCCGCACTTCCTTTTTAACACAATCAATACCATTTTTGTACTGATTCATAAAAACACCAATCTGGCGTCTGAATCGTTGGCTAAATTCTCCAGTCTTTTGCGCTATCAATTATATGAATGCAATGAGCCGCAAATTCCTCTTAACAGAGAGATCGCTTACCTGGAAGGCTTTATCGAGTTGGAAAAACTTCGTCTCAATGATAATTATGAATTGAAAGTTGATTTACCTCTTAACTATACCGGCAGCTTGTCCATTGCACCCTTTCTTTTGATGCCGTTTGTAGAAAATGCCTTTAAACACGTTTCGCAAAAGAAGAAACATATTAACTGGATAAAAGTCCACCTATACCTTGAAAATAAGGAATTGATTTTTGAAGTGAGCAATAGCTATTGCAAAGAAACGCAACAAGCAAACCTGGCCATTGATTATGGAGGATTAGGACTGAAAAATGTGAGAAGAAGGCTTGACTTGTTATATCCCGGTTCTCATCGGTTAGCTATACTTGAAAATGAAGGAGTGTTTACCGTACAATTAAAAATTGAGTTGAAGGAGCAACTAGAACCATCCATTGTATTAATAGATTCCTGATGATGATTAACTGTGCTGTTATTGATGATGAACCGTTGGCTCGTGAATGTATTGTAAATTACATCAACGAGGTCGATTTTTTATCCCTTGCCGGTCAGGGGAATAACCCTATAGAGCTGGATAAGTTGTTAGACAGCACGACCATAGACCTTGTATTTCTGGACATCCAGATGCCAAGGATTAATGGCATTGATTACCTGAAGATGAATAAGGCATTGCCAATGGTCATCTTTACCACCGCATATCCCAGCTATGCATTAGAAGGGTATCAATTGGATGTGCTGGATTACTTGTTAAAGCCGATCACCTTCGATCGGTTTTTTAAGGCAGCCGTAAAGGCGAAGGAATTTTTTGAATTAACACAACAAAATGGTCAATCAGGTGTAGTCGATGAGCGGGATTACTTTTTTGTGAAATGCAGCGCCAAGTATGAAAAAATTTACTTGGATGAGATTCTGTTTATTCAAGCAATGCAAAACTATATTTCCATTCAAACGACTTCCGGTAAATACATGCCCTTGATGAACATGAAAACCGTTGAGGATAATCTACGAGACAAAGGGTTTATCAGGGTGCATAAGTCATTTATCATTCCCATGCAAAAAATCGAAAGCCTCGAAAAACACGAAGCCGTTATCAGCGGGCACCGTATTCCCATCAGCCGAAACTATCGCAAAGAAGTAATGGAGCAGGTACTGGGAAATAAGTTGTGGTAGAGCCTACCAAAGATTTTAGGAACGATTTGTCTAAATAATTTGATGATAAGGACAGGTTTGTACGTTTATTAATGGATTTATATCAGCATAAATAGATGTAAAGGGACATTTTACTGAACATTGTAATAATGCTAAAAGACCGAATCACAAAGAAATAACCTGATTATAAGATTTGAAAAATCGAAAATATTGGCTTATTGATGGATGGTTGGTGCAATAATAAAATAATTATTGCCTTACCCTTAATGAGAATTAAGGAAGCCCATGTATATGGCTTACATTTACTTACGCGCTGATATGAAACGATTATTTGCCATCGGAGATGTCCACGGATGTTTTGATTCTCTAAAAGAATTGTTTGAAAGTAAAATCTAGCTTGACATAAATGAAAAGCTTGTTTTGTTAGGAGAATATATTGACCGTGCAAATAAGAGCAAGGTGGTTGTTTATTACATAATTGATTTACAAGTAAAGGTTACGATATAAATCCGTTGATAGGAAATCATGAATTAATACTTCTTGAAACATTTGAAGACGTAAAAAATAAACTGAAATGAAACACTGAAAAGTTTCGGTATTAGTTCAATAAAGGATATCCCATCTAAATTTCTTAACTTTTTCACGAATCTTAAGAGTTATTTTTCAATCGTAGATTATCTATTTGTTCCTGCAGGATTTAATGACAAAATATTGAATCCATTTCAAGATACTTATACAATGGTCAGGGAAAGTGAAGTTGAATATTTAAATCCCCTGCTTGTTGGAATGACAATAATTCATGGACACGGATCGGTGACAGTTGAGCAATGTGAAAAGCGGGTAAATGATAATAAGCCAGTATTAAACATTGATACAGGTTGTGTTTATAGAGGAAAAGTAGGACACGAAAAATTAATACCATTTGAATTGTTTTCAAAAAAGCTTTTCTCAGTTTGATTTTATATATTTAAGAATTCGTGATTCGCGATTCGCGAATTGAAAATATCGAGTATGAAAAAGCATAATGGGATGCGCCCCCAAGATATTGTCGTATTACTGAAAATCATCGCCTTAAAGCAAGATGACTGGTATAATTCCGATTTGGCTCAATCATTAAAAATCAGCCCGTCTGAAATATCAGAAGTGTTGAATAGATGCAAGATTGCGGGTTTGATTGATTCTAAAAAGCGTAAAGTCAATATTAATTCCTTTATCGAATTTTTAATCTATGGCCTTCGATATGTGTTTCCTACACAACCTGGGGCAATTGTAAAAGGAATACCGACTGCACATTCTGCATCACCAATCAAGGAGCATTTTTCAAGCGGTTCTGATCTGTATGTATGGTCAAGTGCGAAAGGAACTCATCGAGGACAAGCCATTGAGCCTCTTTTTAAATCTATCCCTCAAATCGTGCAAGAAGATAAATTACTTTATGAACTATTGGTTATTATTGACACAATTCGGGTGGGAAAAGTAAGAGAAATAAATATAGCCAAAGCAGAACTTGAAAAACGATTAAAAAATGCCTAGCACAAATATTTCGATGCTACAAACAGTGGCCTTTGGTTTGGGTGATTTAAAAGATGAAATGGTATTTGTAGGAGGTGCTGTTGCAGAATTGTATGCCAGTAAACCTGAGTTATCAGACATCAGACCAACGCTTGATGTTGATTGTGTTATTGAATTAAGTTCAAAAACAGCACATGCAAAATTAGAAGATGATTTAAGGGCGTTAGGTTTTGCAAATGATACGTCACAAGGGGCCCCAATTTGCAGATGGGTGTATAAGGGAATATTAGTTGATATTATGCCTTCTGATCCCGATGTGCTGGGATTTAGCAATATGTGGTATATGGAAGGGATTGAAAACAAGGTTTCAAAAACACTTCCGGATATAACAGAAATCTTCGTGTTTCCTCCGGCATATTATATAGCAGCTAAAATGGAAGCCCATAAAGGGCGTGGTGGTTCTGATTTGCGACAAAGCCATGATTTTGAAGACATCATTTACATTCTCGATAATTGCTCGGAACTACTCGAAAATATAACTATTGCAAATGAAAGTGTAAAAGCATATTTAAAAGAAGAGTGTTCCAAGCTACTGAAAAACGAAGGATTAACCGAAGGAATAGAAAGTGCTTTGCCTTATGGTTCTGAAGAGGAAGCGACTGAAATTATTATAGAACTCATTCAAAAAATCGCAAATATTGAATAATGGAGAATGGTAAACAAACATATAAATTGCCTGAGGGGTGGGTTGAGGTTTCTTCTACGGATATTCTTATAGAATCGAAAGATATGATTAATGAATCTTTTGGTTTCAACTTAATAGCTTAAAAATACCAAAATGAGGGTTTCCTGTCTTAATAATTCAAAATATTGATAGAAATGGATTTATTGATAAAAACATTAAATACATGCCAGAAGAAAAAGCAGAATTTTTAAGTCGGCATAGTATTAAATCAGGTGACATTATAATATCAAAACTAGGGGAAATCCTACCAAAGATTTTAGGAACGATTTGTCTAAATAATTTGACTATAAGGACAGGTTTGTACATTTATTAATGGATTTATATCAGCATAAATAGATGTAAAGGGACATGGTTTGATTATGAAGTGGTACAGTTCTGATCTTCGGTCTTCCTTTAACCACGTAGCATTTTAAATATATTGCTTTGATTGTTTTTTACAGTAGGATGCACGATTTTACAAGAAGCTTCTTCATCTAAATGATTAAAAAACAAATATCAAGTTTAGTTTTCTTTGTAGTAGTACTACTTAGTTACGCTCCTCTTTTTGCACAGCTTGGAAAACTGAACCTTTTAATTCTTGATGAAGCGGGGAAAGAGACTCCAGCAAGAGTACAGATCAAGGATGATGAAAATAAATGTTACATCGCTGAGGATGCACTTATTTCGGGTGGTGATTGCGACATGAGTGATGAAGGAGCTCAGTTGACGGATATTAAATCAGTGTTGAATGTATTCAAAAAAGAAATTGAAAATCCCTATTTCAATTCTACTCAATTTTATTCGGATGGTTCCTCTGTCATTACTCATTTGCCTGACACTGTTTATTTAATGGCTTTTAAAGGTACGGAATTCAATGTGTTTATGGATACTGTGATCATTCCTCCGAATTCAACTGTCAACCATACGATTCAACTTTCGAGATGGTCAAATATGCGAGATCGAAGTTGGTACAGCTCTGATGATCATTTGCATATTCCAAGGCCAACCCCTGAATTAGACCCATACATTTCCAAAATAATGCAAGCTGAAGACATTTATGTCGGTAATCTGTTGCAGTCAGGGAAAGTCATGAATTTTAAGATGGCCGAGCAATATGCCTTTGGTTCGGAAAGCATCTATGAAGAGAATGGATACTTACTGGCAGGTGGACAGGAAAACCCAAGGACACACATTTTGGGCCATACCATTACCATAGGGTCAGAGAAGCCACATTTTAATTTAGAGAAATACATGGTTTACCGGTTGATTTGGGAAGAATCTGTGAAGCATGGTGGTCTTAATGGCTTTGCTCACGCCTGGAGTGATGAAGCGGCTGGTCCCTCTCCCCAGGTAGGCATGGCGATCGTTTTACCACATGATCTGATGCACTTTATTGAGGTGCTGCAATTTAATCGAAGCGAATATAGCAGTTGGTATGATGTCCTCAATCTTGGATTTCGGGTTACCCCAACGGCAGGTACGGATTATCCTTGTGCAGATCAAACAATACCGGGCCATGAACGCTTCTATACAAACGTAAATGGACCGTTCAATTTCGAAAACTGGTTGAAAGGCATTGATGAGGGTAAAACCTTTGTGACCACAGGTCCGGTTTTGGGTTTTCAGGTAAACAATGAAAGTATGGGCAGTGAGTTGGAGCTACAAGTAGGGGATAGGGTTTCCATTTCGGGATGGGTAAAATTCGACCCCACTGCTGACAACCTGAACTACATTGAAATTATTGAAAATGGCAGGGTAATTAAAAAGTTATCGCGGACAAGTAATACCGATTCATTACATTTCGAATTTAAGCATACCATTAAGTCCTCAGGGTGGTTGGCACTGCGTGGATATGGGGATAAGGTGTTGGAAAACTTATATCCTTATCCAGCGCATTTGGATATTTTAAAGGCCACCACCAATTTTCATTCAGCACCCATTTATTTGAATGTAGAGAATGTGCAAAATCCTGAAACCTCAGCCACGGCAGGCAGCTGGCTGCAGCGAATACTTGACCTCAAAAGAATGCTGGAGCCGCAGAACATGGAATTTCTGAAGGAAAAAATCATGAATCCCTGGCATGGGGTGACCGAAGATGTCTTACTGACAAGTAGGGAAACACTTCTCGCAGATTTGGACCATGCCGAGCAATTCTTTCGCGGGTTGATGAAAGGGGAAGAATAGAATATGATAGCCTTCCTGAACGTTTCTTTATTATTTGAGCTTGGTGTTATTACATAAAGGTCTCTATGAAACTTTGCGATCCTTTGTGTTAAAGCTTCACATTCAGAAAATGGCTGTGGATTGGTTCGATGTGAAGGTACGTATCAAGGTAATAATTTCAGTGATCAATTTTTAAGACAGTTTGGTTTCAAACTATGGGTTGAATTTTAATTTATTGAATGATTTATGGGTTTCGTGTCTGTATATCATCAATTATAAGGTGGTATAGTAGAAGATACTTTACAAATGAATAATTCAACATGAAAATGAAACACTTAATATTACTCATAGCAACATTAAATACACCAACCTATGTTTATTAACTTTTCACGATAATGAATATCATTTCACTTTCAGAATTCTAAAATACAGATCGAGAAAACTTCTGATCATTTACTGGCTCGTTAAGACACGTATCTGGGCTAAAAGATGATGAAAGGATAAGTGCGAATCCTAATCCTTGAATAATTGAACCTATCAGGAAACTTATTTAAATTGCTTCATGGAGATCAGAAGAATTGTACCGGATATACGGTCAAATCAAATTGAAAGAAGTAAACATTTCTATCAGGACTTTTTGGGATTGGAATTGGTCATGGACATGGAGTGGATTTTAACTTTTGCTTCAGCATCTAATCCATCTGCACAAATTACGATATTGAAAACAGATAGCCAACATAGTGTAAATTCCGATATTATGATTTCAATGGAAGTTGATGATGTCAATCAGGCTTACGATAAAGCTGTTTCTCTTGGCTATGAAATAACTTATCCACTTTCTGATGAACAATGGGGAGTAAGAAGGTTTTTTGTCAAAGACCCAAACAATGTGACAATCAATTTGATGTGTCATATAAATGAAAAATGATGCTAAGACTATTTAGTTAAAATCAAGTGATAAATTTTTAAAAACGATCCTTCAATATTTAATTTATTTGATCAACATAATTCTATTGTCATTTTTAATTATAACCTATCTAAACGGAAATGATAAATCCATATTAATATTGATTGTTGGTTTACCAGTTGTAAATGCATTGAATTTTTTGATTGGAGGGATGCGTCATTTTTTCAAATTAAGACTAAAATCTTATTTCTATAGGGCGGCAATAGGATTATTGCTCTTGTATTTGCCATTAATCGTTTTAGTTTCATTTATGGATTGATTTTTTCAAAAGGGATATTCAGACAAATTGATTTCTGTTAAATTATTTTTAGAAATTGTACATTTGGAGCACATAAAATCAAACATACCATTCATCAACATGCTAACCCCACATATATTTATTGGCCTCTTTTTAATCATTATTGGTTTTCTTGTGAGTCGATATCCTAACCTGATTGCCGGGTATAACTCCCTGTCAAAAGAAGAAAAAGAGAAGGTAGATATTGACAGACTTTCCAACCGAATGAAAATAACTTTTATTATCATGGGGATACTCGTTGCTACCACATCTCCGATTTTATACTATTTGGAACTAGGTGAATATGAAATACATGCAATTATTACCATCATACTAATGGGTACATTTTCATTGTTCATTCGCCGGATTAAATAAAGAGACCTTCGGGAATGATATTAGGTAATAGATACTTAAGTTATTTCACAAAGAACACTAAGAAGCACAGAGGTTCTCAAAGTATTTTCTCTGTGTCACTTTGCGACGCTTCGTGTAACTCTGTGATAAAACCATATCTGTTATTGAAATTCCATAAGGATGATGCGTGTTTCTACCCGATATTTTAATTGAATAAAGATGTACAAAAAGGAGGGTACTGATGTTAACATTATTTCACAAAGGACACCAAGAAGCACAGAGTTTCACTAAGTATTTTCTCTGTGTAACTCTGTGGTAAAACCATTCTGTGGAAAACCTTTCTGTAGTAAAAACTATTTATAATTTGACTTCTTCTGAGAGGCGGATATCCCTGGATGAAGACCCAATTTGTATGATATATTGGCCTGGTTCTACTACCCAGCCATTCGTATTTTCATCCCAATAACTCAAATCAGAAACAGGAATTGTAAAGTTTATCCCAACACTATCACCCGCCGTAATGATGGGAGTTTTAGCAAATGCTTTCAGTTCTTGTATAGGTCGATCAATGTTCGTGTCAGGCTTAGAAGCATAAACTTGCACCACTTCTTTGCCATCGATGTCTCCTAAATTTTTAATGGAAACACTGATCATAATCGAATCATTTACTAAGGAAGCATTACTATTTCCATAAGAAAAATCTGAATAGCTCAAACCATATCCAAAAGGGTAGGCCACTTTTAGTTTGGCTTTGTCAAAATGTCGATAGCCAACATAGATACCTTCTTCGTAATTTGTAAAGTCGATATTTTTCTCCAATTCTTCCCCCTCAGACTTTTTATTGTCTGAAAAGATCATTGATATAAAATTCATATGTTCTCCGTTTAATGGGAAATTGGCATTAGCAGCATGATCATTGAGTTGAATGGGGAAAGTCATCGGCAGTTTACCACTTGGATTCACATTCCCAACCAGTATGTCCGCTGCGGAGTTTCCACCTTCCTGACCACCCTGCCATGCCAGCAATATGGCATCCGGGAGTTCTCTCCATGAAGCCGTTTCTATTACTCCTCCGATATTCATTACTACCACAACCTTTTTACCAGCTGCATGAAAAACATCACACGTATTTTTAATCATTTCCTGCTCTGTACTGGTCAATAAGAAATCATCCTTCTCATGTCGATCGCCTCCTTCACCACTATTCCTACCGATGGTGATAATGGCCATGTCGGAAGTGCTAGCCGTTTCTTCCAGCAAATCTTTCGGAAGTGACAATTCAGGTGGGGTATATGGATTAAACATCGCAGCAAACCCTTCCGGTTTTACAAACTCATCCTTATGCGCTGCTTTGTGTTTTTCAAATGCCGATTTTGCAGTTTCATTAATTTCAAAACCCGCATTGATAAGACCTTCTTCCAATGAAACAGAATATGCCTCATTCACATCGCCAGATCCTGTGCCGCCTGCGATAAAGTCGTAAGAGGTAACGCCGATCAAGGCTATGTTTTTTATGTTTTGTAAAGGAAGGGTTTGTTGGTTTTTAAGTAGTACCATTCCTTCGGAAGCTGATTGACGTGTGATTTGAGCGTGCTTTTCTAAATCCGGACTGTTCGTGATTTCAGCACCTTTCATTTTTTTTGATTGAAGAATGAGTTTAAGTATTCTTTTCACTGATGTGTCAATGGTTTCCATGGTAAGAGTTCCATTTTCATAGCCTTCTTTTAAAGCGTCCCACTGTGGTTTTGTACCTGGCTCCAGCAGATCATTACCTGCACTGACTTGTTTTACTGGATCATCTTTTGCAAACCAATCCGACATGACAATTCCTTCAAAACCCCAATCGTCACGAATGACATCAGTCAGTAAAAACTTGCTTTCTGAAGTGTAGGTGCCATTTACTTTGTTGTAAGATGACATGATCGTCCACGGCTGTGCCTTTTTAACGATGATTTCAAATCCTTTTAAATAAATCTCACGAAGAGCTCTTTCTGATATAATGGCATCATTCCAATTACGGTTTGTTTCCTGGCTATTGGCCACAAAGTGTTTTACCGATGTGCCTATTCCGTTAGATTCAATTCCATTGACCATGGCGGCACCGATATTTCCAGTTAAAACAGGGTCTTCTGAATAATACTCAAAGTTTCTTCCACAAAGTGGGTGGCGATGAATATTTGCCCCAGGCCCGAGAATGACATCAAGCCCGTATTCTTTAGCCTCATTTCCCATGGCATTACCAACTTTTTCTACTAAGTCAACATTCCAGGTACTCGCTAAAAGTGTTCCGATAGGGAAGGCAGTACAATAATAGGTGTTGTCGTCGTTTTTTCGTTTTGGTTCTATTCGTAAGCCTGCAGGTCCATCTGATAAATAAACGGTTGGGATACCTAATCTTGGCGTAGGAACGATGGTTCCCACTGCACCGGGAATACCATTTTTATCCAAGCCTATAGCAGATCTAAGTCCGGAGCCTTTCAATAAATGAATTTTTTCTTCCGTTGTCATTTGGGATAATAGATCATTAACCCTGGCATCGATCGGTTGTTGATCATCTTCATAGATATCCAATTGACCGTTTCCATTTCGATCGAGAAAAGTTTTTCCATCTACGGTTATCTCTTTGATGATCATCTTATCTTCAGAATAATCTTTTTCAAAAGTCAAGAGTTTTCCGCTTATGTAGAAATAACCAATTGTTCCACCGATAATGATTAATACGACGATAGAAAGAATGATTTTCAACCCGAATTTCAGAAACTTTTTCATGTGATGCTTTTTTTAAGAAGCATGAAATTAATAAAACAATCTCAATAAGAGGCAAAATGCCTCAAAAAAGTTTTATATATTTGAGAAAGTAGATAAACCTATGGAAGACCAATCATTTGAAACCAAACTGAAAAGATATTTTGAAGATGGGGTAGAGGCGTTTCTTCCACAAGTCTCCATCAATTGTGTAGTATTTAAATTTGAATACCCACATCTGAAGGTGTTGTTTCACCACTTGGAAGAATTTGACCAATGGTTATTGCCAGGGGGGTACGTCAGAAATGAAGAATCTTTGGAGGGAGCCGCCTATCGAAATTTAAAGCATTCAGGAATTGAAAAAGTATTTCTTCGTCAAATACAAACTTTTGGGGAGGTACAAAGAATCCCAAAATTGTCGGATATCAATTATACCTTTTCTCCTGATATGAAAGATATTATTGAATGGACGACACGGCGATTTATCACAGTGGTATATTACGGGTTGATCGTGGAATCCACTCAAGTTTCTTCTACAGAAGGATTGTTTAAAGATGTCAATTGGTTTGACGTAGATCAGTTGGATAAAATTGGTCTTGACCATGCGAATATCACCTTGGAAACCAGGAAAATATTGGCTACTGAAATATTTAATCAGCCGGTAGCTTCCAGTCTGATGAAAGAGCAATTCACGCTCAATGAATTGCGGGGATTGTTCGAAGCCATTCTTAACCGCAAAATAGATCGTGGAACATTCCGAAGAAAAATGCTGAAACTTGGAATAGTGGAGTTGGTTGACGAAAGAAAAGATAGCGTGGGTCGGCCATCACATTTATATAACTTTAATAAAGAAGCCTATCATCATTTGCTGAAAGAAGAATCGAAATTTGGGTTTTAGTGTTTATTTTTAAATTATATATTTTAATAACACTATTTTTTGTCAAAAAATAGCAATGAATATTTACAGTTTCCTTTTGTGAAACATTTTTAACATATTTACGATTCAATATGTGAAAGTTCATTTAATTAAAAAGCAATCAATAGAGGAGTTTGTTCGCAAAAATGCAAGAGGAAAGACCTCATTTGAAAATTGGTTAGCTGTTTTAAAGCATGTTGATTGGAGAGAACCAAGTGATATAATATCAACTTTCAATAGTGCTGATATACTTGGGAAAGGGTTTGATAGAGTGGTTTTCAACATTGGTGGTAATACATATAGAATGATTTGTAAATATCACTTTGGAAACACAAAAGTCCACTTATTTGTAAAGTGGATTGGTACACATGCTGAATATACTAAGCTTTGCGAAAGAGGTGAACAGTATATTATTAATATGTTTTGAGAATTAAATTATAGTGATATGTCGGGGTTAAAGTTCACCATTATTAAAAGCCAGAACCAATACAAACAATACTGTGATATACTGGAAGAATTAATTGCTGAGAGCAATAACAATGTGCAAGATGAGATTGAACTTCTGACCCTATTAATTGAAAAATGGGATCATGACCATAATACATTTCATGAATTAGATCCGGTAGAATTACTTAAATCATTGATGATAGAAAACGAATTAAAGGCGAAAGACTTAGTCGACATTCTTAAGTTATCAAAAGGTACCATCTCTAAAATTTTAAATTATCATAAAGGACTTTCTAAAGATTCAATTAGGTTATTGTCCAATCATTTTAAATTATCCCAGGAAGCATTTAACAGACCCTATCCATTGGTATCAAATACTAACAGAGTTTCAAGTAAAAATTTTGTTAGGAGCAAAAGGAAAAAAGGGATTGAATCAGGTTAGATATTGATTTTTCCACCGAGCATTGTGGCAGATATTTGTTTAGATCAGCTTATCTTTTTCTACATTTAGATAACCCGAATATTAAATCATGAAAACCGTTATTTTCGCACTTCTATTTTTAATTAATTCATCAGTTCTTTTCAGTCAATCACTCCAAAAAGAAAGAGTAATCATATTAACAGACATCGAGGCTGATCCCGATGATACCCAGTCGCTGGTACGGCTGTTATTGTATTCCAATGAAATAGACATCAAAGGGATCGTTGCTACCACCTCCTGCTGGATGACATCCGAAATTCACCCTGAATCCATCGAAAGGGTGATTCAGGCATATGCCAAAGTGCAACCTAATCTACTCAAACATGCACCGGGTTATCCTGAGGCAGAAGTGTTGTCAAAGCTGGTTAAAAATGGTTTACCCAAATATGGAATGAAAGGTGTGGGCGATGGGATGGATTCGGAAGGTTCTGATTGGATTCTCAAAATATTGGAAGAAGAAGATGACCGGCCACTATGGATATCAACTTGGGGTGGTGTCAATACCCTTGCGCAGGCATTGTTTACCATTAGAGAAACTAAAAGTAAAAAAGAAGCTGCACGATTAATCTCAAAATTAAGGGTCTATACCATTTCTGATCAGGATGATAGCGGAATCTGGATCCGGAATAATTTTCCGGATTTGTTTTATATAGTGAGTCCTGGGGATGATTATGGCGCGGCTACCTGGACAGGAATAAATAGCAAAGTGAACGGAATTGATAATACAAGTATTAGTAATTCCTGGTTGGCGGAAAATATCCAGCAAGGACATGGTCCACTAGGCTCTGTCTATCCCGATGTAGCATGGGGAATGGAAGGCGATA
>JBNLGO010000046.1:0-23787 GCA_050306095.1 Cyclobacteriaceae bacterium | reverse complement strand
GGTTACAAGAAGATCGGCAATCTCCTTGCAGGTTGCAGTTGTTGCGTTTATAACAGCTTTTATGTCGGTCAGAGAAATTTTTCCTGTTTGGCATGCATAGGCGAAGACCTTGGCATTGATTTCTTCCAGATGAACGCCGATAGAACTTTGGAATAGGACCTGCTCTTCTGTTAACAGCTTCGCCTTGGAGAGTATCAACTCGAACATCTTTTCCGATTTGTTATTGATCTTTTTTTATTGTTTGTTTTAAATATTAAACCAAATATGCTGTGGTTTAATGTTTGGCTTAACACAAATATTCGATACTACCCGCTAATAATTTTCAAATATAGGACAATTATTTGTAAAAATATAAATTTTCTAATTTTTTTTGTAATAAATTAAAGAAGGTTGTTCTGGGTCAAAATTAATAAGAAGTTTAGAGGTTAGTGAACTTTTCTTTACTTTATAACAGATTTATTACATAATATTTTCGGGAATTTTCAATGATCTATTATCGCAATATCGTCACCGTTCCTTTGTAGGTAGCATTGTATTTATTCAGATTGATATAGTAGTAATAAACTCCTGAAGGGAGCTCTTTACCAGATGTCATGCCGTCCCATTCATTTAAATACCCGTCAGACTCAAATACTACCCTGCCATTTCGGGTATAGATAAGCACTTTTGCTTCAGGATAGAGATGGATATTTAAAATATTCCAGGTGTCATTTGCTTTATCATTGTTAGGTGTAAAACCATTAGGAATATCTAAATGAACATAGGTCTCCTCAAATTCAATCGTACGTGCCAACGTCTCACTTGATTGATCATTATCACTTACAGTAAAAGTGATGGTTTTGGGTTTCGTAGGGTCAGGAGCTTGATTATTTTTATTGTGATAGACCACACTCCTGAGTATTTGCTGGTAATTGCTAATCGTATCAATACCTCTAATTTCCAGAACGCCATTAGCTGCATTGAAATAGGAAAAATTTATTTTACTACTTACTGTAGCCGAAAGTGAATCGACACCCTGCTCATAATTTTCTGAAATGACGATGGTAGCGCTTACGACCATTCCATTATCTTCTTCTGTTAATTCTATTGTATTGGTAACTTTGATGCTATCCTCTCCATATGGGTATTTATAAGGAGTGGTTTCCAGGTTAAATAAAATGGGAGGGTCGGCCTGACTATTTACTGTGATAGATACCAGGGCGTCATTAACAGCAAAATCTATTCCGTCTGAGGCATTCCAGGTATAGGCATCAAATCCATTGAAATTTTTATTGGGCACATATTGCAAGTTGGATATTTCGTCTGCCATTATGGTGTCATTTAAGGCAACAGTAAAACCATTCATAACTAATTTCCCAAATTGAGGAAGGGTAGTTATGGCAATTTTATTGAGTGTGTCACCATCATCGTCAATAAATTTAGCTCGGAAAATATTTACATTATAATCTATCGGAGTATCTTCAATAGTGGCTTGTTGTACAGTTCTTAATCTTGGTGCCGAATTGAAAGGAACTACCGTAATAGTAAATATTTGATCTGTAAAATCACCCTTAGAGTCGGTTGCTCGTAATACAATTTCGTATTCACCGGAGCTTCCTTGAGGGGGTGTGCCTTGAAGTCGTCCCAATCCATCTCCAAAATCAGTTACATACAGCCATTTAGGTAAACTTGGAGCTGTAATTGTTATGATTTCTGATTCATCGGCATCTACCACGGTAATATTGTATTTGTAATATACTTTCTCAACTGCTTTTGCACCTGGTGTGCTCGTAAATTCCGGTAGGTTGTTGGGTTTGATTACTTCAATGGTAAATGTTTGTTGTGCTTTTTCACCCGCATTATCTACTACCTCTAACTCCACTGAGTTGTTGCCAATTTCATTTTCGGTGGGAGTGCCTGACAGAGTAGCGGTTCCGTCTCCATTATCAACGAGTGTTAACCACGATGGAATTGTTACACCGGAAATGGTAAGTGCTTCTCCTTCATCAATATCTGAGGTTTGAATAGAATAAGAATATTCAATTTCGGTTGTAGCAAAAAGTTCAGGATCGCTGATAAATTTAGGGGCATCATTTATTGGTGCTACATTGACAATTACCTTTTGGCTGTAACTATTTTCATTGCTGCCACCTGTTAAACCATCATCTATTAAAGTGATGGTAAGGGTCGCCGTTCCGTTTGTATTAGCAATAGGACTAAATGTTAAGGTTCCGGTTGAATTTGGACTTACATAATCAATAGCGGCATTGTCAATCAATGAAGTGTTGTCTGAACTGATTTCAAAAGTGAGTTCCTGTGATTCTCCTGGCCCGGAATTAATGCCTGTAATATTAATAATTTGTTGTCCGTCATCTTCATTAATATTTACAGGAGATGAAATCGGATCAAAATATGGCGGATCATTCTCATCTGCAATGATGACATCAAAGCTTTTAGTTAATGATTGACCGCCTTCATCTACAACAATTACCTGGATTGTAACAGTACCAGAAGCATTTGCATCCGGGGTAAATGTCAAAGTACCGGTGGTTTCAGGAGCTACATAATTGATCGTTGGGTGAGGAATATCTGCTTCATTAAAAGAAAAAGCATTGATTTCTGATATCTCTTGATAATCCTCCAAAGGACCCGCACTTAGCCCTGTCAGTTTTATTTGTTGTTGGCCGGCATCTTCAGGGAGTGGAATATCATCAATATCATCCATGGTTGGTGGATCGTTCACACTATTAATAGTCAAGGTGAAATCTTGAGTGTAAATATTGTTTTCCGCTTGTCCATCATCAGCAGTTATAGTGAAAACCTGCTCGCCGAAACGGTCTGGTATTGAGTTGATTAGTACATTACCTGTGGTGTTGTCAAATACAATATTGGCAAAAGCTACTCCCACTGGATCCAGGGAGTATTCGACAATCTGATCTTTTTCGTGCTTAGGCACTTTTTTGGGAGTAACTGTTACAGCCAGGGTTTCAGTAAAGTCTTCCAGGGCATCTACATCACCGCTTAAGGTAAAAACAGGAGGTGTGTTGGTATCGTCGATTACTATTATGGAAAATGTCAACGTTTCAGAAAGGTTGTTTCCAGCCATTTGGTCATTTAATACCACACTAAAAGAAGCCTCTCCGGTGGTGTTGCTTTCAACTTCATATTTTAAGGTGCCGTTTTTATCAATTCTTGGAAATTCTTTAAAGGTGATATCCCCACTTAAAATTTCGATAAGTTGCACATCAAAAAGTAGTTCTTGTGAATCATCGTTGTCGTCGCCGTCACTTATATTAAATGCAAAATCACCAACAGATTGCCTTCCTTCATTTATGGAAATTGTATGCGAAGGTGTTATCTCAAACGTAGGAGGTGAATTGACGAGTACATCGAAAAAATAGGAGGTTGATCCATCCGGATCAGTTAATTGTATTTCGATAGTGACGGTTCCCGATCGATTATCTTCAGGGATAAAACTAAAACTACCAGTAGCCTCACCATTAGAATAGGTAAAAGTAAAATTTGATTCGTTTATAATCGAATTATCATTTGAAGAACCTTCAAAAACTATATTTTCCCTATACCAATCGTTATCCGAAATGTTGGTTAAAGAGATAGTCTGAATTCCAGAATTTCTTTCAATTACCATGTCTTTAGGTTGATCCATGGTAGGGGGAGACCAAAATTGACCATAACTTGAAAGACAGGAGAAAACCATCAATAGAAAAATTATTGAGAGGGTTTTAGTGTTCAGGTTGATAAAATTGAATAGCATTGCTTTATCTTGTGATTGAGTAGGATTCAAAATCTATGTAATATTTAATGCTTAAATAAATGACTTTAAATATCAAATTCAGATCTTAGAATTCACTTTTCAATTTTAATTTAAATACAAATATAGGATATTTATAATATTTTATATTATTAATTAAATTTTTCATAAAGTAATTTGACATGGATTTGCAAAATGTCATTCAGGTAGCATTTTGGATTCTGCTTTTTATTGTGGTTTATTCCTTTGCTGGCTACGCAGTTGTGTTGTATGTTTTGGTAAAAATAAAAAGTTTTTTCGGCGAAAATGATCAAGTATTAAATGATGAATATCCGGAGATCACCATTCTAATCGCTGCCTACAATGAAGAAAGGTATATTAAGAATAAAATTGAGAACACAGTTCAATTAAATTATCCAGCGAATAAGAAGAATATTATTATCGTAACGGATGGCAGTGATGATCACACTAACGAAATAGTTAATAGTTATCCACAAATCAAACTTCTCCATAGACCTGAAAGAAAAGGTAAAATTGCAGCGGTTGATCGGGCAATGAAATTTATAAACACACCTATAGTTGTTTTTACAGATGCCAATACCGAATTAAATCAGGACGCTTTAGTACAATTGGTTAGACATTTCCAAATAGAGAAAGTTGGAGCAGTAGCTGGGGAAAAGAGAATAAAAATTCAGGAAAGAGATGCTGCATCCGCCTCGGGGGAAGGAGTGTATTGGAAATATGAGTCCAAGTTAAAAACTTGGGATTCAGAGCTTCATACAGTGGTTGGTGCTGCCGGTGAGCTTTTTGCCATTCGAACTTCTTTATTTGAATACATACCTAATGACACAATTATAGAGGATTTTTATTTGACGCTTAGAATAGCCGAAAAGGGATTTAAAGTTGTTTATGAGCCCGAAGCTTATGCTATGGAAGAACCTTCTGCGGATTCTATAGAGGAATTGAAAAGAAAAATTCGTATTTCAGCCGGTGGATTGCAGGCGATATCAAGATTGACATCATTACTCAATGTTTTTAAGCATGGCTGGCTAAGTTTTCAATATGTTTCTCACAGGGTGCTAAGATGGACATTGCTTCCACTGTCATTGCCATTAATTTTTGTCTTGAATGTGTATTTAGCTATTGCTATTGGACAATATTATTTAATCCTCATTTTACTCCAGGCACTTTTTTATCTCATGGCTGCGGTTGGATTTTTATTCGAAAGGAAGAAAATTAAGGTCAAATTATTTTTCATCCCTTTTTATTTTTGTATGATGAATTACGCGGTGTATGCCGGTTTTTTTAGGTTAATTAAAGGAAAGCAATCTGTGGTATGGGAACGTGCGGCACGACGAGAAACTTAATTGGTGTAAAAAGCTTTCATTGCCTTTCCGATATATTGGACATCTTCTTGTGTTAAACCTGGAAATATTGGCAAAGAAAGTTCTTGTTCACAAATCTTTTCAGTTATAGGAAAGTCTCCTTTTTTATATTGCAATGACCCAAAAGCTTCTTCCAGGTGATAAGGTAGGGGGTAGTGTTGCAGTGTTTGGATTCCATTTTCTTTCAAAAATGTTCGCAAATCATTTTTTCTTTCTGACAAAACGGGAAAAATGTGATTTGCGGAATATATGTGATCAGGTTGATCGCAGATTTGTAATTCATTTATATGAAGCAATTCCTTTCGATACCATTGATTGATTTTTTCACGCTCAGCATTCCATTCATCGAGGTACTTCAATTTAATATTTAAAAAGGATGCTTGTAATTCATCCAGCCTGGAATTGACACCCTGAATTTGCATTTCATGCTTATCTGGGCTGCCATAATTCCTCAGTAAGCTAGCTCTTTCAAGCAGTTTTTTGGAGTTCGTATTAATTGCTCCCCCATCTCCGAGAGCACCCAGGTTTTTAATTGGATAAAAAGAAGTAGCTGATACATCTCCAAAACTTCCGGTTTTTTTGTCTTTATATTTTGCTCCTTGTGCTTGGGCATTGTCTTCAATGAGAAATAAATTGTGCTTGTTACAAATGCCCAAAATAGTATCCATATCACAAGGATTTCCATATAAATGGACCGCGATAATGGCTTTGGTGTTAGTAGTTAATTTGTCCTCAATCAGAGTCGCGTCAATATTAAAAGTCCTTTCATCGGCATCTATCAGAACAGGCGTGGCTCCAACATTGAGTACAGCTAAAGCTGTCGCTGCAAATGTATGAGCAGGAACAATTACCTCATCACCAGGTTTGATATTTAATGCCTTTAAAGTAATAAATAAAGCGTCATAACCATTTCCTACTCCTAAGGCATATTTTGTCTGACAATAATCCGCCCATTCTGATTCAAAATGTGAGACATTCCTACCCAGAATATATTGCTTGTCAGTCAAGAATTTTTCGAATGCAAGTATATACTGTTCTTTTAGCTGGTTGTCCCCATATTCAAACGGGATGTAACGAATGTTTTTCATAGATCCTCTGGAAAGAGTAAGTATTCAGCTCAAAAAGGAGTGTTTAAATGAATTACCTTGTTTAGCTTGTAATAATTTATAATCACAACAATAAGGAATATTTTTGTTTGTTTACATATGAAGAATCGACTACTTAAAAATATGCGTCTTTTTGTCCTCCAAATAATTCTAGGATCATTTGCTTTAATAATAAGTCATACAAACTCCTTAGCTCAGGAAAAATTAGGGAAGGTAACTTTTAAACCAGAGGGAAAAGAAGTAGCTCAACCATATTTTAATAAGGGGCTGCTTTATTTACATTCTTTTGAGTATAAAAAAGCCATTGATCAGTTTCAAACAGCTCAAATGCTGGATCCTGATTTTACATTGGCATTTTGGGGTGAGGCGATGTGTCATTATTATCCACTTTGGCATTCGCAAAATTATGAAATGGGAAAAGGTACCTTATTGAAACTGGGTATTTTTGAGGATGACCGATTGGCTCTTGCAAAAAATGATCTTGAAAAAGGGCTTCTTAAAACCGTTGAAGAGCTTTACAAAGAGATGGAGCCTGAAAATTCCAGGGTTCAAAATTTCAACAAAGCAATCGAAAGCCTGTATAAACAATATTCTGAAAATGAAGAGATTGCTGCTTTCTTTGCACTGTCAAGAATAAGCCTTGCAAAAGCCCAAAACGATAATGAATTATATGATTTAGCGAGTGATATATGTAAAAAGATCCTTCAGTCAAATCCTAATCACCCTGGCGCTTTGAATTATTTGATCTATGCTAATGATCCATCTATCAGGGCCAAAAATGCCCTACAGGAAGCAAAGTCTTATGGACAGATAGCAAGTTCATCAGAACATGCATTGCATGCACCTTCACATATATACCATTCTTTGGGAATGTGGAATGTGTCTGTTCAATCCAATAAATTGTCGTGGGAAGCCGGGGAAAAAAGAGTTGTGGAAAATAAAATGTCTTTAGAGGATCGAAATTACCACGCATTATGGTGGTTGCAGGATGGATATTTGCAGCAAGGCAGGTTTGATAAAGCAGAAGAAATGGTGCAAGATATGTATCTGGATGCCCGTATGAGCAATTCTAAACTAACGAGATATCATTTGATAAAAATGAAGTTGTCCTATCTTGTTAATACGGAAGATTGGGAAAGTAAAGTGAATAATACCGAAGTTCCCACTAAGGGATTTAATATCACTACAAAGATCGCTGAGTTGTTTGCAAAGGGTTTGAAAGCCTATAAAACAAACGATCTAAGTCGATTGAATTGGGTTTCAGGCCAAATAACTGATATGCTGTCGATGGAGCGCAATAAAAGTTACCCTCCTAAACAAGCAATGTTTTCTACCTGTGGATCAGATTTAATGAATGAGGTCAGCTCGAAAGACGACCTTAAAAGAGTAGAGGTGATGGAGCTTGAAATGCAGGCATTAGTGGCAAATAAAGAAAATCATCCTGACAAAGCGAAGGAGTTATTAGGTCAGGCGGTGAAGCTGGAAAATGAATTAGCAGTAATAGCCGGGCCACCAATAATTATTAAGCCTTCATATGAATTATATGGTGAACTTTTATCTCATTTAGGTGAATATGCCGCAGCCGTTGATATGTTTGATCAATGTCTATCGAAATATCCCAACCGATCTCTTTCACTAAAAGGAAAATACCATGCATTAAAAAATTCCGGAAAAGCAGCAGAAGCGACAAAAACTAAGGTAGCATTGCTGAATAACTGGAAATACGCTGATGCAGGGGTGAAAAGCAGCTTGTAAAATCATTAAGTTTCTTCATTATAAAATACCTGATAAAACTTCATGCCTACCTCTTCATCATATCCGCTTTTTATTAAATCGCGGTTTCCATGGACATAGATGTGAAAGTTTTTGTCAAGTTTGATTACACTTTTAAATACACGTTTCAATTTTTTCACCGCCGCTGGCGAGACATCAAATTCATCAATAATCGACACATCTCGTTCCTGCTGGTAATTACTTTTGTAATCTTCGAAGGCCTCAATAATTTCTGGCTCCCTCAATACCTTTTCGTGATAAGATGTTTTCTCAAATAAGTCTTCCTCTTTAAAAAAGCGTTCTGTGTCTTTTGCCAGAGATAGTTTATCAGCTTTTGATGATCCCGGAAAAGCATCCATGGCAAACTCCTTACACATCATCATATATTGCTGTGTGTGAAAATAATTATCCTGGATAGGTTGGGTTTTGAGAAAATTTTCAGACCAATACCTTGCCTCATTGTTGCCATTAGTGTTGTCTATGGTAATGATTTTATAGCCATCATCTGCTTTTTGATCCAGTATCAAGCAACCCTTGTCCAACTTATTGATGTTGATGCCCGTTTCGCCTTCAATGATGAAGTGATTGTTTTCCGGGTAAACCTTTATAAATGTTTCCTTGTTTTCAGATTTAAATAGTCCTATTGCATCGCATACTTCTTCACCTACATAAACCTCTTCAAAATAAGCGACATAAAACTCCCCGCTTTTTATATTAGGGTGATCACTTTTTGAATATAAATGCTTGGCGAGTTTAATAGAGTTAAAATGAAGGGAGTCAGGATCCGTAAAAATATCTCGGGCATATGCGAAACATTCATTTAGTTGAAGGTCAGATTCATGAAAAAATTGCTGAAACGGCTGGTCTTTAAAAAATTTTGTAAAATACTTCTTAAGCAATTCTTTTACTGAATCTTCGAGTCTCAAAGATTGCTCGGATATTTTAAGTCCTTCTTCCTGAACTTGATTTCCTACAAAATGGACGGACAGTTGTTGAAGATTGGTGTCATTAAATGCCAACATAATTTAAAATTTTGTCAAAAATAAGAGGGCTAATGAGATTCTGCCATCTTTTTAAAATTTATTGGTGGATTAGTTGTTTGTGAAAGTGTCGAGTGTGTATAAATAATCCTTTATTTCCTGAAAGGTGTTGCAAATTAAATCGGCTTCCTGAAGATATTGAGGTTGAAAAGTAGTGGAAATACCTATGCAAAACATCCCGGCAAATTTTGCGGATTTTATTCCATTAGGTGCGTCTTCTATTACCAGGCAATTTCCTGGGTTTACATGGATGGATTTGGCAGCATGAATGTAGATGTCAGGTGAAGGTTTTGCATTTTGTACATCGCTGACGGAAAACACATTTCCAGTAAAAAGCTCCATAAAGCCTGTTTTATCGTTTACAAATGGAAAAAGTTTTTTGCTCATGGAAGTAGCAACTGCTGTTTTCAATCGGGTAGATTTTAGCCAATTAAAAAAAGGTATAAAGCCATCCATGTATTCAATTTGCTCTGCATATAGAGACTCCATTATTTTCAATCGTTCTTGAGCAGCTAATTCAAAATTTTCGATGACACCGTGGCTAGATAATAATAGTGTGGTGCCATCAATTAATGAGGTTCCTGCGAGTTTTGCTTTAATTTCTTCATTAATGTTATTCACTCCTCGCGAGGCCATAAATTGACCATCACCTATGTCCCAAAGTTTTTCTGAGTCAAAGATTACCCCATCTGCATCAAATATTACCGCATCTAATTTGCTTGTCATTTATATGTGAATTAGTAGAATGCTTCAAACATAAATAAAACATTCATGAATTAAGGTTATTCTCCTAAAGGAATGAAAGTCGTCGGATCACTTTAGGTAGCCTGTTGACTATACCTTCAGAAAAAAAGGCAGATGAACGAGTCCAGCTGCCTTTCAGTTTTTGAGTTTGTCAATTTTATGATTTAACCTTTTCGTATTTGATCATATTCGTTAACAGATCCCATAAGTGTTCATAAGGGATGATTTCAATTTCCTGATAAGCACTTCCTACAATCTGATTTTCTTGCAATTTATTTAATAAATATTTGCTCTTCTGATTGATCTTTTTCAGATCAAGACTGTTTTCTACTACGATACTCAAGAGTTTGAAGAATGTTCTTGTTCGATAAGAGAAATTTTCCTTGAAATGATTGTCCATATATTTTTTCAAAGCATCTCTTCTGTACACGAGTGAATCAATATCTCCGCGTTCTACATAGAACAAAAACTGCAAAATCAGAATGGCAACATTATGACCTTCTTTGTCTTTGCTGTAGTGAGGCATCTCTTCCACAAATTTTGTGAAGTTGAAACTTCGCATGAAAAAATTACCGGAATACGCAAAATGCAAATAAGCATTACATAGCTTCCACTCTTCTTCCATTCGCTTGTTGAGTGTGATAAACTTTTTATTCTCAAAAACACCATTGATGATGTCAAATGCCAATTTGTAGTTTCTACTGTGCATCGCCATCAAGAAGTATTGAGATTTAAATGCAAACCAGTTATTGTCTCGTGGATCTATTAAATCCTTATATTTTTCTGACAATTCAAAGCCTTCTTCAAAACGTTTAGAACGTAGATAAGCATACTGAAGAGAGTAGATCAAGTGTGCTTCATCAATTCTTTTTTCATTAAGCTTTTTACCCTCAAATTTACCAGTCAATATTTCTTTAATAAAAGGAATGGCATCTTCATATTGCCCGGTCATTTCCATGAAAAATAATCGCATAGAGTAATACCAATTGAATACATTGGCAGAACCTGTGTCTAACCAAATGGAGTGTAGTTTTTCAATTACACCTACAACTTCGTCGATATTTTTCTTTCTGGAGTTTACGGATTTAACAAGAAGCATTTTAAATCGAAAATACAATTCTCGGGCTTCTTCTTCCTTTAAATAAAGCTGACGCGTTTCATTAAGTTCTTCAATGATCTGGTCAAACACATGAGGTTGACAGTTCAAACTCATGATAGCATATAACTCTTCCAGTGCATTAATTTTCTCCCTTGTGAATTCATACCTGGTAGAGAGGGTGTTTGCTTTATGAAAAAGGTTTTTTGCTATTCTCCTTTCTCCGGTGATTCTGGAAATGCTTGCATGGTGAAGCAACTGAAGACATTCTTGTTTTGCGGAGGTATGAGGTGCAAAACCTTTTGAGCTAAAATCTAGAAAATACAAATGGTTCAACATCTTTTGTTTTAACCTCGATTTAAGCATACGATATCGATCGTCGTCACTCTTTGTATCGTAAAGTAATTCTGATGCGTCATCGTCGGTACTAACAATTCCTTTTTTTACATAGCGAAAGAAAATATTTTCTTTACTGGAATTTTCGCTTACTCCTTTCAATTCTAAAAGTGGGTATTGCCGCTGCTTGAGCTCTGTAATAACCCTAACCAATCTCTGTAAATCTCTCATAATCAATTCAAATTTGATAAAAATTATATGTAGCTAACTCTTTTTGTTTTTTGTCAATTTTTCCGTTTTTCATTAAAAAAACAGTCGTTACTCAAATCCAAATGTTTCCTTTTGCACATTTCTTCATTTGTTGAACTTTAAACAAGCAAAAAAAACATATTGTTATGAGTTCAATACTATTTTACATTTTATTAACCCTGGGAGTTGTAAGGGGAGACTTACAAACCCAAGAATATCGCGCTAACATTTCACATCCTTCTATTCATCATAAGACAAAAGTTGTGAAATTTCACAAGCAACTAAATACTACCCCTGACCGTGCAAATAAAATCACAGAATTTACAGGTCAAGGCAGCTGGGAAGACAAATAAATGTCACCCAACTTGTTAAGTAAATTGGTTACCTAGTAAAACAATAAATAATTTCGGGGTAATACTTTTGGCAATGGTTGATACCATTGCCATTCATCCATTCCTTCTTAAGCATTACCTGTACATGATTGATGTTGGTACAAATATCTGTTCGAATTTAGATATTTAACTTTTTTTAAAAAAAAATGTAGCAATATATTTTAAGATTTTAAGGCATTTTTAGATAAATAACACAAAACAAGCAATCAATGGTTTAATTCTGTCTATAAAAAGATGCAAATAAAAAAAGCGAACTTAAATGCATTTTTTAATCTAAAAACGATTGTTAAGTATTGGTAATCAATTATTTGCGTCTATATTGTGCGAAAACATCTATATCATAACCTTGTTTAATATTATGATGTTGAATACAAATCACTCAAGATTATAACAAGGCCTTCTTATCTTTAAAACTTCAAATTGATTTCAAAACTTACAGTACTTTTTTTATTTTCATTGATAAGATCATAACTATTTCCTAGCGTTTTTATATCTGTAAACATCACCTGGTTGAAGTTAAGGTTCAATTTTATATTAGGAGTAAGCTGATACTTCATAAGTAAATTGATCGTAGAGCCCGAATTGAAATGAAAGGGATATAAGCTACTATGTGATACACTTGGAAGGTATTGATACAGCCTGTTTTCATAATTGTCTGCTTGGAAAATATTAACCAGGGCGTTTATGTATATTGCTTCCTTTATATATTGCAATCCCATACTAATCAGAAAACCTTTTCCTACTTCTCCATTAAATTCAGTCTTATTCCACTTTATTTGATTGTTTATCCTCAAGGATGAATTAATAGTTAAAATGTTTTGAGCTTCTACTTTAATTCGCTTAGAAAATTGAATAGGAGAAAAGGCGCTTTGCCTGTCATTGATTTGCCTTTCCGTATTTTGATAGTTTACCTTAAAATTGAAGTTTAGCCTTTTAAACTTCTGATAATTAAAATTTACGAGCCATTCATTTCCTGATGAAGATTTTGAAATATTTGCAGAGGCTTTCGGAAAATGAAAAGTATCATGAAATAAAGTGATCGTGCTATTTTTAAATGGATAAATTTTTATTCCAAGGTAAAGCCCCTTTTCATTAATTTGAGAGCTTGATTCGGAAAATATATTCCCATGAAATGAATGGTAGTTGGCATTAATATTCCTGAATAAGGTCGATATAAAAATTGTCTGTGAAACCTGGTGAATGAAGCCACCAATAACTCCGATTCCTTCATTCATTGAAGTGGCCACCTCTCCAAAAACATGGGATTTTGGAAAAGATAAATCAAAATATGACCCTATATTCTGATTGTCATGGCATTTAAATTTATAGCTAGATGTGGGAGTTTCAGGTTGGTTAAACGGGATATTAAAATTTGTAAGTAAGTAATTAATTCCAAAACGCCGATTTTGATTTTCATTTGTCCAGTTAGCATTGAAACCAATTGATGTTTCCCTGATTGTATTTTCTTTAGCTAGATCATTGTTTGTTCTATGCAGCCCACTTTTATTGAAATTTTTAAGATAGGTTTCACCTGATTCGGCAATAGTCCAAATGGTAGCATCTCTTTTCACATAGCTGCCAAAACCAATAAAACTTAAGCCTTTGTGATGAACTTCAGCGGCAATTCCACTGAAATTTTTGAATTCATAGGATGAACTAACAGGTCGAAGACCAGTATCTCGTTTTCGAATAGCGTTAATAGTTTCAATTCCTTTGCCAAAAGAAAAAGGTTGACTGAATATGAGGCCTTGACCATTTTGAAGAGAGAAATCACCAATAATCAAATTGTTAATTAGACCAATTCGCCTAAATTGTATATATGCGGAATGGTGATCGAAGAAATATTTGTTTTGGTTAGTTGAAAAGATATACTTTTCACCTGGATCCTTTTCTCCTGTATAGCCAAGATGCAATTTGTTATTTAAATTAAAGGAATATCGAAGATAGGTTTTAAAGGGATCTCCCAGGAATTTGCCACTTAAATATCCCTCCTTTTTTTGTAATAAAACCTGAGTGCCAATAGAAACACTTTGTCGTATGGATGTAGATTTCTTAGTTTCTGCTCTGTTATCAAATGAAATACTTAATAAAAAAAAAGAGATGATTTCACGGTCAAATCCTTCAATTACCTGTAGTTCGTAAATTGATTTGATAGGCCCATATTTTTCCCGATAAGCGATAAAATTTTGTATGTGACTTTCCTGAAGGAAGTAGTTGCTTCTTAAATCTTCAGCGGTGATCAGGTTAATATCTTCCTTGACTCCTCCAGGGTTCAATAAAATATCATAAACTTCCTGGCTGCCGTTCTCAATGATTTCCCTAAAGGCATTATTGTCCGTCAGATTTTCCAATGTTAATTCTTGAAAATCAGATGTTTGGCAATAAGAAAATTGCTGGATAAAGAGCATTAGGGGTAAAAAGCCAAAAAGAAAGACTTTTTTTATCATTTCTTTCTGATTTTATATTCCAGCGTAGCCTGGTGTATCATTCCGAGAAATTGATGGTAGGAAAGAGCATACCCAAACCCAATCTTTTTCCCCTTGTAGTGTAAACCGAAAAAGTTTTTGGATGGATTAACTGTAATACCAGTTTGGATATATAGGTTTGAGACCATTTCATAACTAATTCCCGTTTTGAACAAAGGTTCTGAATAGAGCTCCTTTTCCACCTCCAGAAAAATCCGGAAGACTGATATGGGGGCATACTTTATTCCTGCCTTCATGATTATAGGAATAGTTTCCCCGTTTTTAAGTGATGATTGGGTGAAATTAAAAATATGAGCGCCAAAAGATAGTTTTTCGGATAACTCTGCTATACCACCAAAGTCAAAGACCAATTGTCCCGCACTTCCAAACCCTTCTGCCTTTAATTGATAATATCCAGCTTGAAAGCCTAATTTTACAAACCCAATTTTATTGGCAATGGCCACTCCCGCTTTTTGCTGATTGAGATATGAATTGCCATGGTTTATTATGCTTAGAGAAATTGCGAATTTTTTTAACGGAAGGATAGTCGAGAAGTAATGTGTTTTTAGGTCAGTGTCAGTGTACAATATCTTTGATGAAACAGATAGGCTTCGGTATTTTAAGGTTGCTATACCTGCTGGATTGTTGATAGGGGAATAAGTGTCAGATATACAAACATTTGCATCTGAAAGACTAAAACTATTTGCGCCTCCGTTGACTAAAAAACTCTGACTAAAAAGGGGGTGGTTTATACATATTAAAATCAGATAAATAATACAGGAAAAAAGATACCTCATCTGGTGAAAAATTGAAATACACTATCCTTCAAATGGAAATTCTTTCCTAAAATATTAAATATAAAATGTTATAAATCAAATGTAATTGAATAAAATTTATTTATTAGTTTTTCTTTTGAAGTATTTGTCAGCAGAAAATTGACCTGATCCTGCTATGAAAATGAATATCAGTACTAATGTAATGATTAGTGAAAAAGCGAAATTTCCATAGACGGAAAACAATCCAAATTCTGCATGTGGATTAATCAATACTCCCAGGAAAATTAGTAGTTCAAATATTACAGCAATCCTTGTTAGCAAACCTATTGCTATAAACAACCCACCTACGATCAATGTGAAAATTACGTGATGTTCAAGAATGAATGCCAAACCTCCAACACGACTATTTTCAACAATTCCATACAACATGGAGCTATTTCCGGCAAATTTAATTCCTTCTACCAGTAGTACAATTCCAACTATAGCCCTGAATAGATCATAGAAAAAACTATGATAAATAGCTTGGAACTTAGGAATATTAGTTAAGGTTTTCATAGTGCCCTCCTTTTTTTAGTTCTTATATTTATTTAACAAAATTTGCACCCTTACAGTGCCCATATAAGTACAGGAATATTGAGCAAGACGATTAAAAACTATTCGATCAAAAAGATCCTTTCTTGGTATCAATCCAAAAAATGGACTCCCTTTCCGTTTCAAAAAGAAGTATGGGACCTTTTTCAAAATGGTTATTCTGGTCTTTTAAATGCACCAACAGGAAGTGGTAAGACTTATGCACTTTGGCTGGCATGCCTGATCAAGGAAATCAATCAACCTTCCAAAATGAAAGGGATCAAGGTGATTTGGGTTACACCATTGCGGGCGTTATCAGTTGACCTGGCGAAAGCCTTACAATTAGCAACAGACGAGTTGGGAATAAATTGGAATATTGCTGTACGAACAGGGGACACATCTACTGAAGAGCGAGCGAAACAACTGAAAAACCTTCCGGACTGCCTGATTACCACACCAGAAAGTTTACACATCCTATTTGCTAATAAAAATCACCAGCGGATTTTTCAAAATGTCCAAACTATTGTAGTGGATGAATGGCATGAACTCATGAGTACCAAGAGAGGTGTGCAGATGGAGTTAGCTTTGGCAAGGATTAAATCTATTTCAAGGCATTCCATATTAGTGTGGGGTATATCCGCAACAATTGGAAATTTGCAGGAATCGTTAGATGTATTGGTCAGGTCAAATAAAAGTAAATTAGTTAAAGCCCAGGTAAGTAAAGAAATACAGATTGATTCCATTGTTCCGGATGATATTCAGGAATTTCCATGGGGTGGGCATGTAGGTATTCGATTGATACATAAAGTGATTCCTATTATTAAGGAGAGTACTTCTACACTTTTATTTACAAATACCAGATCGCAAGCGGAAATCTGGTATCGGGAAGTGTTAAAGGAAGCTCCGGAATTAGCTGGAATAATGGCCATGCATCATGGATCTATTGATAGGGCATTGCGTACTTGGGTAGAAGAGGCCTTAAAGGCTGGTAAATTGAAGTTAGTAGTTTGTACTTCCAGTTTAGATTTAGGTGTAGATTTCACTCCGGTGGAATCAGTAATTCAGGTAGGAGGTCCTAAAGGTGTGTCCCGGTTTTTCCAACGAGCAGGAAGGAGCGGGCATCAACCAGGTTCTCTTTCTAAAATTTATTTTGTGCCTACACATGCTTTGGAATTGGTCGAGGGTGCTGCTCTTAAGCTTGCACAAAACAATGAAATTCATGAAGAGCGCCCGGCTTTAATTGGATCGCTGGATGTAATGGTGCAGTACCTCGTAACACTGGCAGTAGGAGGGGGATTCGACAAGGAAGAAGTTTATCAGCATATAAAGACCACCTATGCTTTTCAGAATTTAACCAGGGAGGAATTTAACTGGGCTATTCAATTTGTTTCCACAGGTGGGGAAAGCCTCACGGAGTACGCAGAATTTACTAAAGTCATTCATGAAGATGGCATATATAAAGTAAATAATAGATCCATTGCACAGAAACACCGATTGTCAATTGGTACCATTGTAGGCGATCCGATTTTAAATATTCGGTTTGTGACCGGTGGATTTTTGGGTACGATTGAGGAAACATTTATTTCATCGCTAAAATCGGGTGATACATTTTGGTTTAGTGGCCAATGCCTTGAGTTTGTTCGCGTAAAAGAGATGACGGCATTTGTTCGGAAATCAAAAAGAAAAAGTGGTGTAGTACCGCAATGGATGGGAGGGAGGCTTCCTCTGTCGTCGAAGTTGTCGGAATTAATCCGAGTAAAATTGGAGGAGGCACGGGTGGGTGTATTTGAAGGAATAGAAATGGAAGTACTTAAACCAATGCTATTGATGCAGCAAATAAATTCCATTATCCCATCAAAAGATGAAATATTGATTGAAAATGTATTGACCGACGAAGGCCATCACATTTTCATATACCCATTTGCAGGAAAATTTGTGCACGATGTATTGGCTGCAATTTTTGCCTATCGAATTGCCAAAATAAAACCGTCTACCTTTTCGCTTGCTACCAATGATTATGGGTTTGAATTGCTGTCCGATCAGGAAATTCCTATAGAAGAGGCACTGGAAGAGGATTTGTTTGCGATGGAAAATTTGATGGAGGATATTGAATATAGTATCAATCAGGGTGAATTAGCAAAAAGAAAATTCAGGGATATTGCCACAATATCAGGATTGATTTTTAATGGTTATCCCGGTAAGCGTGTTAAAAGCAAGCATTTACAAGCATCATCATCTGTGATCTATGATGTTTTTGAACAATATGATAAAAATAATTTATTGGTAAAGCAGGCAAAAGAAGAAGTTATTACCCTTCAATTAGATTTAAATCGTCTGATTCAATCCCTTCGAAATATCAACCAACAAAAAATAGTGCTGATCAATACTAATCAGGCTACACCATTTTCATTTCCCATAATGGCTGAGCGATTAAGGGAGCGGTTTACCAATGAAAAACTAATTGATCGATTGATGAGGATTCAGCATCAGATCAAAAACTAAAATTCTTCAAACTTGTCCATTTCATAATGTGTTCTGGCGATGGTTGCTTTTGCCACACGTCCAATACCGAGCACGAAAGCGGCAGTTCTCATGTCTAAATTTCTTTTTTTCGCTGTTTGCTGTATGTCATTATAAGATTTGGCCATGATCTTATATAGCTCATTATTGATGCGATCTAATTCCCACTTGAATTGTTGGATGTTTTGCGCCCATTCAAAATAGCTTACAGTTACTCCCCCCGCATTTGCATAGACATCGGGTACAACAAGTATCTTCTTTTTACTAAATATCTCATCTGCTTCCGGGGTTGTTGGGCCATTAGCACCTTCCACAATTATTTTAGCCCGAACATCATTAGCGTTGTCTTTATTAAGTACTCCACCAAGAGCCGCTGGTATTAACACATCACAATCCCAGGTCAATACCTCTTCACTGGCAAAAGCATCTCCGCCGGAAAAACCTGCCACGGTTCTGTTTTGAGCTACATATGTCATTAATTCAGCAACATCCAGTCCATCCTTATTGGAAACGCCACCCTTGTGATCTCCCACGGCTACGATTTTTCCACCACGTTCTGCGATAAATTTAGCAGCATTGCTACCCACATTTCCAAAACCCTGTATCGCGACTTTTAATCCTTTAAATGACATGTTTAAATCTTTCAGGGAATGTTCCAGCGCAAAGGTCACTCCTAAGCCAGTTGCTTCTGCACGGCCTTCAGAACCAAAAAGATGAAGTGGTTTTCCTGTCACCACTCCTGGCGAAAATCCATAATATTTAGAATATTCATCCATAATCCAGCCCATAATTTTTGAGTTGGTGTTTACATCTGGTGCCGGAATATCGAGATTGGGTCCTATTACTTCCTTTATATGACTGACAAAAACCCGCGTTATTTCATCGAGTTCTTTTTCATTGAGTACTTCTGGGTTACAATTTATACCTCCTTTAGCTCCACCATAAGGGATGTTGACGATGGCAGTTTTCCAGGACATAAGTGTAGCTAATGCCACTGCATCATCTTCATCAACAGTAGGGTGGTATCTCAATCCTCCTTTCATTGGTCCACGGGAGTTATCATGTTGCACCCGGTAGCCGATATGATGCAGTAAGTCATTATTTCTGCTTTCAGAAACTATTTCTACTTTAACAATTCGATAAGGAGTTAATAAAATGCTTTTAGCTCTCTCACCCAGATCAAGGACTTGTGCTGCCTTCTGGAAGTAATAGCGACTTTCTTCTAACATAATGGTTGGAAATCGATGTGTATATCAAAATGGGTATTTTTCCACCGATTTCCAACTTTATTCTCAGTTCTTTACACTTCTTTAAGTTTCCATTTACCTTTTTTGAAGAGCGCTAAACTCAAAGAAGCCATAATTGTTTCTGCAATGATGATAGCCCAAAACACTCCCAATTCATTTGTTTTTAGATGTATAGCTAAGAAATAGGCCAGAGGAATTTGAACTAACCAGTAGCTTATAAAATTGATCCATGAAGGAGTAGATGTATCGCCTGCACCATTAAAAGCCTGCGGCATAATCATACCCAATCCATAGAACAAATATCCATAGCTAATAACTTTTAAAGCTAAGGTGCCTGTCATTATTACTTCCAATTCGTCGGTAAATAGTCGGATAAAATATCCGCCGGAGCTAATAAAGATTATAGCAAAAATGATCATTAACCCGGAATTAAATATTGCCGAACGGATGACTGAATTTTCTGCTCTGTCAGGTTTTTTAGCACCCAGATTTTGACCGACAAGTGTTGCAGCTGCATTGCTCATTCCCCAGCTTGGCAAAAGGGTAAACATAAATAACCGAATGGCTATTGTATATCCGGCAACTACCTGATCGCCAAATTGGTTCATAATTCTCATCAGAACAATCCATGAAGCTGTGGCGATTATATATTGACCTACTCCACCTACGGATAATTTGATGATTTGAAACAATACTTTAGGCTCTAACTTCAAATGTCGTCTCTTGATTTTTGTCCTGCCTACACCTTTATATAGTAGATAGAATTGAATCAACACAGCAAATCCTCTACCTGCAATTGAAGCAATAGCGGCGCCTTTTATTCCTAATCCTGGTATGGGGCCAAACCCGAAAATAAATAATGGATCCAGAATAATATTGATTATGTTGGCAGTCCATAATATTTTCATGGATATCGCAGCATCGCCGGCACTTCTAAATATGGCATTGATTACGAACAATAGCATTACAACAATATTTCCTCCGATAATTAAGGAAGTATAAATGCTATATTCATTTACGATAGCAGCATTGGCACCCATTAATTGCAGCAAATCTTTCGAAAAAAATATTCCGGGTATTGCTAAAACAAGGGAAATTATTACCGCCAAAATGATAGATTGCATGGCTGCAGAAGAAGCTCCTTCAGCATCTTTCTCTCCTGTTCTTCTGGCAATCAGTGCTGTGGTAGCCATGCTCATCCCTATACCAATGGCGTAAACGATGGTAATCAATGATTCTGTAATTCCCACAGTAGCTACTGCAGTAGAATTAATTTTTGATACAAAATAAATATCAGCCAAGCCAAATACAGACTCTAGTGATACTTCGAGCACCATGGGGATCGAAAGTAAAATGATTGCCCGGTTTAAATTTCCACTAGTATAGTCTCTTTCTTTTCCGGAAATTGAATCTTTTATATCCCGTAAAAGAGACCGGCTTTGTTTTAAAAAGACTCTTGATTTTTTTAAATGTACTTTGTTGGAAGTAAGGTTTTTCCCATCCATAATAGTAATTAGTAAAGGTAATTAAGAAATTAACTTGAAATGAAATAAAAAGAAGGAAGGTGCCCTTCTTATGAATTGCGCACCGAAACCATTGGGATTCTGGTTCGGATGATATGGATGGAATTGAATTTCATATTTTCAATTATATTTCTAAGTGTTACGGAACCAAAGCGAATTAGGTTCTGATTTTTTAGAACAATTATTTGTTTTCCAATCCTGAGTCAATAACCTTTTTTGTTGCTTCCATAAGGTCACCTACATTCTCCCTGGTATATTGAGAAATATCAATAGGAGAATGAACAATTAGTTTGGCTTTTCCCGGTAATAAATTAAAAGAGCCTGAAGGCATGATTTTATTGGTTCCATTAATTGTTACAGGTAGAATGGGTAGGTTTAAATCAAAGGCGAAATTAAACGCCCCTTTTTTAAACCGTCCTAATTCTCCATCCTTACTTCGCGTCCCCTCAGGAAAAAACAAAACGGAAGTTCCATTTTTTATTTTCTTCTTAGCTTTTTCAATGGTTTCCAAAGCTGCCTTAGAGCTGGATCTATCAATGAAAATATGTCCCACCGCCTCGCTGCCAAATCCAAGGCCGGGAATTTTCTTCAACTCTTTTTTCATGACCCATTTAAAATCTATTCCCAGCCATCCATAAGCTAAGAAAATGTCGTAGGCGCTCATGTGATTGGCGACAATAACGTAGGATTGTTTCTTGTCAATATTTTCCTTTCCGGCGGTGGTTACAAACATCGGGGTTAAAAAACCATTTAACCTGCTCCAAAGCACACCTCCTATAAAACTACCAATTTTTTGACCTAACGTGAGTGAAAACACAATGGCCAATGTTCCGAAGATTAGTGTATTAACACAGAGGAATGGATAGAAAAACAACCACTTATAGGGTTGATAGAGTAAGATCAACAGTTTTTTCATTGGGATAAAATAATCCGCAAATTTAGCTGTTTTCTCAAAAGACAAAAATCAAATTTTAAAAGGAAGGCGTAATAAAATAAAAATGCCACCCTGGATGGGGTGGCATTCAATATCAAAATATTTCTAAATGAAATTACTTCACTGAATCCATGTATTGAACTAAGTCAACCACTTTGTTTGAGTAACCCATTTCATTGTCATACCATGAAACAACTTTTACGAATTTAGGGCTCAACTGGATACCAGCACCTGCATCGAAGATTGAAGTTCTTGCATCACCGATGAAGTCGTTAGAAACAACCTGATCTTCAGTATATCCAAGGATTCCTTTTAATTCGCCTTCAGAAGCTTCTTTCATAGCCTGGCAAATTTCTTCGTAAGAAGTTTCTTTTGCTAAAGTTACAGTAAGGTCAACAACAGATACGTCAGGAGTAGGTACTCTGAATGCCATACCAGTTAATTTACCATTTAATTGAGGAATAACTTTTCCTACTGCTTTAGCAGCACCTGTAGATGATGGGATGATGTTTTGGCCTGCGCCTCTACCACCTCTCCAGTCTTTCATAGAAGGACCATCAACAGTTTTTTGAGTAGCTGTAGCTGCGTGAACAGTAGTCATCAAACCTTCTTCGATACCAAACTTGTCATTTAACACCTTAGCAACCGGTGCAAGACAGTTAGTGGTACAAGAAGCATTTGATACGAAGTTCATATCGTTTTTGTACTCAGTATTGTTTACTCCCATTACAAACATTGGAGTGTCATCCTTAGAAGGAGCTGACATCACTACTTTTTTCGCTCCAGCGTCGATGTGACCTTGTGCTTTTTCTTTAGTTAAGAAAAGACCAGTAGATTCTACAACGTACTCAGCACCAACTGCACCCCAGTTGATATCAGCAGGGTTTCTTTCTGCAGTTACTCTGATTTCATTTCCGTTGACGATAAGCTTGCCATCTTTTACTTCAACGTCACCTTTAAAGTTTCCGTGAGTTGAGTCATATTTAAGCATGTAAGCCATGTATTCAACATCGATTAAGTCATTGATAGCAACAACTTGTACATTTGATCTTTCCACTGAAGCGCGAAAAACAAGGCGGCCTATACGGCCAAATCCGTTAATTCCGATTTTAATCATTGAGAATATAGGTTTTTGTGAAACAATTTAACCGGCCACAAAAGTACAAATCAAATATTAAAAATTGCTGATTATTATCAGGTATTTTAAAAGGAGGTGAAATAAATTTTTTTAAAAAAAATCTTAAAGAGTTTTTGCATTTAAAAAACCGAAATCTATATTTGCACTCCGATTCACAAACGGTCCGTTCGTCTAGGGGTTAGGACGCCAGGTTTTCATCCTGGTAGCAGGGGTTCGATTCCCCTACGGACTACCATAGGGGATTGCTTCAAAAAATTTGAATGCGATCCCCTTTTTTTATTTTGTAACTTATTGTTGTTCAGTGCGATAAGCTTAATTATTGGCTTGAGTTCCAGGGTTCGACATCGGTGATTTTCATAAATAATTTTCCCTTCCAGGATCGAACTAATGATCTTCTGTTTGATAGTTGTATTTGCTTCTACATATAGTCTGTCGATATTTTTTAAAAAGTTTATTCCGCCTCTTAAATATTTCATGAAGTTAGCGTCTGAAAATTCCAGGTTTGCTTTTTTTCTCATGAGGGAAATGTTCGCCTTTTTATAGCGATTTTTTATGGCCTTGTATTCCGTAGGTTCAATCTCTCCATCTAACATTAATTGCATTGCCTGGTTGACACGCTCTGTATTCCGTTCAGTCTCTTGTTGGATTTTAGCAATTTCCCCTATTCTGTCTTTATTACATTTTTGATGTGTATCTTTTAAAATTTCCATGTATAAAGTGGCGACGGATTCATCTATTTTAA
>JBNLGO010000045.1:0-24361 GCA_050306095.1 Cyclobacteriaceae bacterium | reverse complement strand
AGATGCTGAAGTAATCTTCTACAATATATATTATTCCCTTTACCACATTTTCGCCATCTACACGTGGAATTACCCGAATTTTGCTGATTTCATATTCTTGGTTTTTGGTAGTTCCCAGGTATTCAAACCGATAAAATGCAAATGCTTTTGGTGAAAGTGGAGAAATAACATTTCCGATTTTGGGTTCATAAAAACTGCCACTTACAAATTGCATGGGAGAGCTTCCATTATCCGGCCCGGAACTTCTTACGGAGATGATATTTTCAGAATAATACGATGGTCGTTTATATTTTATCTGGCTGTATGTTTCGGAGACATAAAGTTTAGTTGAATCTATCCCTTCTTTTTTTAGTCTTCTTCGAAATAGAAAAGGCGCTTTGAGCAATCTTCCTTTTCCTTTGATATACACATTGGCTGAAAAGGAATCCACTTGCTGACGGTGGTATTTAGCTTTTGCAATGGCCTTTCGCATGATGGCATACGCGGGATCTTCCTGCTTATCTGAAATAGTAATGTTTCGAAGCATTACTACCTCGCCTTTTAAAGTGACATCAACCGGCACATCCTCACTTGCAACTTCCACTACCTTTTCCTCACTTTCATAACCCATAAATTGATACAACAGATGATACGTACCCGGAGCTACCAATATTTCATAATATCCTTCACTATTTGTAACGGACCCTGTACCTAACTCTTGAATGTAAATGGTTGAAAAAGGCAGTATTTCTCCACTTTCATTTTTAATGCTTCCGAAAATTTTGTGAGAGGATTGTGAAAAGAGGGAAAAATGGATCGTCAAACAGACTAATAATATTAAAAATTTTTTCATTTGTTTGGTTGTAATTCAGTATTTTTAATCAGATGACCAAATTAATGGATCAGTTGCATGATGTATAACTCATTTTGTTAAAGAAGGTTAAAAATCACAAATAAATATTGGTAATAACCACTGACAGATGCCTTCTTTCCTATATTCTTACGAAAATATTTTAGGTCGTAGAAAGCGTAAATCATACAGTCATCCACTAGTTATATCATATCTTTATAAACAATCGGATAATGTTTAAATTATAGTACAATTAACAGTTTATAATTGAGTCAGCAACGTTCAAAATACCTTCCATTACTTTTAGAATGGGTAGCGCCCTTCCTTTTGTTTTACGTGGGAACGCATCTTTCCCTGCAGTTTATGACGCAACCGGGATCTGCGTTATTTTACTTCCCCATCCCAATCGGTATCATCCTTATTAATTGGATGGGCCCGAGAGTTTTGATCCCTCTTTATGTTAATGCGGTTTTAAATGCCCATCTATGGGGATTACCGGAATGGTATTTATGGCCAGTCTATGCAATTCCGGAAATTATCTTTGTCGGGGCTTCCTATTTATTATTTACACATTGGGGAAAAGGAAAATGCTGGCTTCCAAACTTCGGAGAAACGACAAAATATATTGTCATGGGGATTGTCATTCCCTGCACTATCAATACCATTTATATAGAAACTCAATTTTTGTTGCTAAACGACCACCCGGCTGATCAGTTCTTTAAAAACATCCTCCTGGGATGGCTCACAGAATTTATAAGCAACCTAAGTATCACTATTCCTTTGCTGGTATTTGTCACCCCTTTTCTTTACTCCAAAAAAGTGTTTTCATTTTTAGCACGATATAATGAAATAATAGAAGCAAAACATCAACCCGCGAAATACAACAAATATGTGCTATCGCTGATTCTTTTTGTCTTAATGTTCGTACTTAGCTTACTTATTCCATTCGAAAAATACTGGTATTTGTATGGGATCATTGCCCTGTTTATTGCAGTTAAATTCAGCTTCAGAGCAGCAGTAGTCAGTAATCTGATTATCTTTATCATTACCTATTTTATGCCTTTCTTCTTTCCAGAATACTTTGACATCAACCAGAATAATATCGGGTCCATCATCAATATTCATGTAGGTATGAGCCTTCTTTCTATTTCGGCATTGCTGGTAGGCATATTAATAGCAGACCTACAAGACTTGAGCACGAGACTTGATGCTAAAAACCAACAACTGACTGCTGCTAATCAGGACCTCGATTCATTTGTTTACAGCATTTCACACGATATCAGCGCACCCTTAAAATCTATCAAAGGATTGGTGCAATTATCCACCCTTGATCCTGATCCATCGTATCAGGAAAGTTACATCACAAAAATTTCCAAGAGTATTGAGCGGTTGGAAGAATTTGTGAAGGATGTATTGAGCTATTCAAGAAATTCAAGATTGGAAGTAAATAAAATTCAATTTGACCTGAAGGAGTTAATTGATGAAATTTTGGAGTCGCTCAGCTATGCGGAAGGCTATCAGCATATTCGGTTTCAAATAGATATAGATAAAAATTTCAAGCTCAACTCAGACAGATTAAGGGTTAAAATCATATTAAATAACCTCATTTCTAATGCCATAAAATTCAGTCAGAAGGAAGATGGCGTGCAATCTGAAATTCATATTTCTGCCAGGAAAACTACTAATTCCTATGAAATAAAAGTGAGGGATAACGGAATGGGTATCGCACCAGAATACCTGGAAAAAATATTCAATATGTTTTATCGGGCTACCAGCAATGTAGAGGGAAGTGGATTAGGTTTGTATATTGCCCAAAATGCTACTTCAAAATTAAAAGGTACGATAACCGTAAAATCCGAACTGAATGTGGGTACGGAATTCACCATCATCATACCTTCTAATGAATAGCGCTAAAAGTTTTTCTTCATCTCATATGTCATCCGCATTTTACGGATGAGCTCATCCGACTCCTGGAAGTTAAGGGTCTGCTGACCATCAGAATAAGCTTCTTCCGGAATACAATGTGATTCGTAGATCACACCATCTGCTCCAGCCATGATACTTGCGAGGGCCATCGGCTCCACGTGTTTCCTTATCCCGATACCATGGGATGGATCAGCAATAACAGGCAAATGGGTTTTATCTTTTAATACAGGAATGGCATTTAGATCCAGCGTATTTCTTGTCGCATTTTCAAATGTTCGGATACCTCGTTCACACAACAATATCTTCTCATTACCACCACTAAAAACATATTCGGCGGAGTAAAGAAGTTCATCAATCGTTCCCGATATTCCTCTTTTGATCATCACCGCTTTATCTACTTTTCCCAGCTCATCCAATAAGTTGAAGTTTTGCGTGTTTCGTGCTCCTACCTGATAGATATCCACATAATCATGCATCTCTTCAATTTGAGAAACCTGCATTACCTCTGTTACGATTTTAATTCCCGCTTCTTTGGCATATTTGTACCATAGTTTTAAGCCTTCATTTCCCATCCCACGGAAAGAATAGGGTGAACTTCTTGGCTTATAAACTCCTCCCCGCATTAAACGAACACCGTTCTTTTTGCAATGTTCAATGGTTTGCTTGATCTGCTCTTCACCTTCAATAGAGCATGGTCCGGTCATGATCGCAAAATGATCGTCACCTATCAACACGCCATCTCCCAAATCGATCGTGGTCATTTTCACCTTCCATTTACGGGATACCAGCTTATAATTGTCAGAAACGATGTGGATGTCAGCGATTCCTGGCATGAAACCGATCTCTCGGATATCAAAACCAGACTTACCAATGCCTACTAAATAATTTCCGGCCTGGGTAGTAACTTCAGTGATTTTATATTTAAACTGCTCGGCTTTGCTGATTATTTCTTCTTTCTGCTTCGAGCTAATGTCTTTGTCTAATTGTATGATCATGACGATTATTAATCAAGTTTTAAATTTTCTTAAATGGATATATAAGTTGGTAGAATATAGAAGTAAGAATTTAGTAGTTAGTAGTTAGTAGTTAGAAGCTTCGATTGCATTCATATATGCTTTAAGCATTCTGCCGACTTCCTCAACTTTATGGTTCAATTCTAAATCATTATTGAAATTCAAATCCTTAGCAAGTAAAAGATAATAATCAACTTCGTTTAATGAACCTGCTGCAATAGTATAGAACCTTAACTTATCTTTAATTCCCTTTCTGGCAAATCCTTCAGAAATATTTGCAGGAATTGAAACAGCTGCTCTTCGAATTTGAGAAACTATACCATATAACTCCTCTTTTGGAAATGATTTTGTCAAAGTATAAATATCCAGAACAAGTGAATGTGCTTTCTGCCATACTTCTAAATCTCGATAACTTTTAGCCTTGACCTTCATTCTATAACCAAATTCTATATTCTAACTACTAAATTCTAACTTCTTTATTTTACACTTTCCCTTTTACTGATTTAATATATTTTTCAATATCTGATTCTAAATTGTTGGATTCATTTAGCACATTGATAAATGCGGAACCGATGATGGCGCCTTGAGCATATTGGCAGGCGCTGTCAAATGTTTCCTTATTCGATATCCCAAATCCAATCAATGTCGGATTTTTTAGTTGCATGTTTTTTACTCGTTCAAAGTATCGGATCTGTTCATCAGAGATGCCACTTTTCGCACCGGTAATGCTGGCAGATGAAACCATATAAATAAATCCATCCGAATGCCGGTCAATCTCCTGAATTCGCTCGTCAGATGTCTGAGGAGTAATTAAGAATATATTTTTCAGATGATGCTTTTCAAATACTTCTTTATAATCTTCCAGGTATTCTGCCATAGGTAAATCAGGAAGTATTAAACCATCCACTCCTACTTCTTCACACTTTGCACAGAAATTCTCTATCCCATATTGAAGTACGGGGTTGATGTATCCCATCAAAACAATCGGAATACTAACTTTTTCGCGGATTGTTGCTAATTGTTCGAAAAGAAGGTTTATAGAAATCCCGTTTTTTAACGCCCTGGTATTACTTTCCTGTATAGTAGGACCATCCGCAATCGGATCGGAATAAGGAACTCCAATTTCAATCACATCAGCTCCCGAATTCTGGAGCAGTTCCGCGATTTTCACCGTATCATTTAAGGCAGGAAATCCGGCAGAATAGTAAACAGAGAGTATCCTACCGTCCTTAGCTTTAAATAATTGGTTGATTCTATTTTCAGTTTTTGTCAAATTCATGATTTTACAATTTCAGGATTAATATTTACCCCATTTGATATACGTCTCTAAATCCTTATCCCCTCTTCCTGATAAATTCACTACGACAATATCATCTTTCTTAAATTCCATTTGATCCAATGCTGCTAAGGCATGGGCTGATTCGATGGCCGGAATGATTCCTTCCAACCGGCTTAATAAAATCCCGGCTTTCATGGCCTCTTCATCTGTGGCACTTAAAAACATACCTCTTTTTGAATCAAATAGATGAGCATGCACCGGACCAATTCCAGGATAATCCAGTCCCGCAGAGATAGAATAAGGTTCAATCACCTGGCCATCTTCCGTCTGCATGAGCAATGTTTTACTTCCGTGCAACACTCCTGGTTTCCCGAGTACAGTAGTTGCCGCTGATTCACCGCTATCTACGCCTAATCCTGCCGCTTCTACAGCTACCAGCTTTACTTCATTTTTTTCGTAATAATGATAAAATGCTCCGGCTGCATTGCTTCCACCACCTACACAAGCAATGACGTAATCAGGATCTTCTCTACCAATTTTCTCTTGTAGTTGCCACTTGATTTCTTCACTGATCACACTTTGAAATAGGGCAACCATTTCCGGATAAGGATGAGGTCCTACCACCGAACCGATGATGTAATGTGTATCCACAGGATTATTGATCCAGTGCCTAAGCGCTTCATTTGTTGCATCTTTTAAAGTCTTTGATCCCGATTTAGCAGGGCGAACTTCCGTACCCAGGATTTTCATTCGCTCTACATTGGGCTTTTGACGTGCCATATCCACTTCTCCCATATAGACGATGCATTCCATACCCATCAATGCGCAAACGGTAGCGGTGGCTACTCCATGTTGACCAGCGCCTGTTTCAGCTATGATCTTTTGCTTGCCAAGTCGCTGTGCGAGAAGAATCTGCCCAATCGTGTTATTCACTTTATGCGCACCTGTGTGATTTAGGTCTTCTCGTTTCAGATAAATATTGGTATTATATTTTTCTGAAAGGCGTTTCGCAAAATAGAGTGGCGTAGGCCTGCCAGCATAGTCTTTTAATAAGCCTCTGAATTCTTTCTGAAATGCCGGGTCTTCAATGATACCCAGGTAGTTCTGCCGCAATTCCTCCACATTCGGATAGAGCATTTCGGGAATATATGCTCCTCCAAACTTTCCGTAGTATCCTCTTTCGTCAACTTTTACGTTCATGGTTTTTTATTTAATCAAAAGTGTTAATTCAGCAGCATGCATGAATTACACTTCATCAATTTTGTTCATTAATTTTTCCTTTATACCGTGGATTAAATTCAGGTCTTTCAATCCCGGATCTATTTCTACTTTGCTATTAATATCAATGGCATAAAGATTTTCCAATGCTAGCTCCGAAATACTATCAATGTCATTTGCACCGATACCTCCACTTAAAAAGAAAGGAGTTTTTAGTTGATAGTTCTTTAGCAATTGCCAGTTAAATTGCTTTCCTGATCCTCCATACTTGGGAGTCTTAGTATCGAATAAAAAATAGTCAACACGCTCAGAATAGCTTTCCAACTGCGAAAAATCAAAATCATCAGACATTGGAAAAGCTTTCATTACAGCTGATGACTTTTGCAGTTCCTGGCAATATTCCGGAGATTCTGCTCCGTGCAACTGCACCATATCTAATTGATAAGCATCTACTTGTTTCTTAACTTCAACTATTTCTTCATTCACAAATACTCCCACTTTTTTGATGTCCGCAGGAATAGCACTGACCATTTCCGGTGGCAATACACCAACGATATACCGAGGCGATTTAGGATAAAATATAAAGCCAATATAATCAGGTTGTAGGGCTACTAAACCTTGAATATTGTCATGGTATTTCATACCACATACTTTCAACTTTATTTGATTATCCCTTCTCATTTTCACCTATTCTTCTATTCCCGTTTCTAACTGCTCCAACTGATTGATAAAATCCAAACAGGCCTTATGCGGACGACTATGCGCCATAAAATTTTCTCCAATCAAGAATCCTTTAAATCCGGATCTTTTCAGTTCCACAATAGTTTCCGGCTGGGAAATCCCACTTTCTGACACTTTAATAAATTGATGAGGGATTTGGTTTGCCAAATGTAAGGAGGTATTAATATCCACTTCAAAGGAAGTCAGGTCCCGATTATTCACGCCTATCATATCAAGGTCCTCGCAAATACTTTTGTTTAATTCTTCCTCATTGTGCACTTCCATTAAGATCTCTAAACCAAGACCCTTAGCAAATTTTGCCAGTGATTTTAATTTGGAGGGTTCCAAAGCTGCAGCAATTAATAATATCACATCCGCACCAATTGATTTGGCTTCAATGATTTGGTATTCATCTATAATAAAATCCTTCCTGAGAATGGGGCAGAAATTGAATTTTCTGGCAGTGGTTAAATCCTCATTTTTTCCTCCAAAGAATTCTGTATCCGTCAAAACCGATAATGCCGAAGCACCTGCCTGCATATAACCAATGGAAGTTTTCTCAATGGAAAGGTGACTGTTTATTATCCCTTTCGAAGGGGATTTTCGTTTTAATTCGGCAATAATTCCTGACTTGTCTTCACGCAATAGGTACTTCTTCATGGAGACTGTCTGCGTTTTATAATAGATGCTTTCTTCCAGTAGTTTGACAGGAAAAATTTCTTTGCGTCTCGCTACTTCTTTTTCTTTGTGGGCAATTATTTTTTCTAGTATGTTCATTCGTTTTTTATCTCAATTTAGTTTTGTGATGCTTCAATACAATTTTTCAAAGCCTTTAGAGCTTTTCCGGATTCCAGGCTCTCTTTTGCCTTTGCAATGGAGCTTTCCAAGCCTTCATTCGGGTTAGCACAATACAAGGCTACACCAGCATTGGCTACGGCTACATCTTTTTGGGCATCTGTAGCTTTTCCTTCCAATACATTCATAAAGATGGATGCTGCATCATCGATAGAATCACCTCCACTCAGCTCAGTTGCATTGTAATAGTTAAATCCCATTTCTTCCGGAGAAATGATACTTTCATCATTACGGCCGATCATTTTAAAAGAACCCGTCAGGGATATTTCATCATACCCATCCAATGCATGCAGGATCAGGTAGCTGGCATCAGTCTGCTGATACAGGTATCCATAGAGTCGTGCTAGCTCCAGGTTAAATACACCTACGATTTGCTTCTTCAAAAAAGTTGGGTTAACCATTGGGCCTAACATGTTGAAAAAGGTTTTCACGCCCATATCTTTTCTCACTGGGGCTACATTTTTCATAGCCGGATGAAATAACGGAGCATGTAAATAACAGATGTTTGATTGCTCCAATATCTTTTTAAGCTTGTCCTCGTCATTCGTAAATTGATATCCGAGATGCGCAAGAAGGTTGGACGATCCGCAAGATGATGATACAGCATTATTTCCATGTTTGGCCACCATTTGCCCAGAGCCAGCTACAATAAATGATGCCAGTGTGGAAATATTAAAAGTGTCTTTACCGTCACCTCCGGTACCACAGAGATCCATGACGTCATAATCACTCATATCAATGTGTACGCAAAGATCCAACATGGCATCACGGAATCCTGCTAATTCCTGGATGGTAATGCTACGCATGATAAATACCGTAAGAAATGACGCCATTTCCGACTGGTTATATTTTCCCTGAGCCAGGTTCGTCAGTACTTCTTTGGCAGTTGACCTGTCCAGGTATTTATATTCAAAAAGGTAATTAAGTATCTCCTTCATTTCTATTTTAATTCTTAAAGTTCATTAAGTTTCGGCATTCTATTATTTACTCTCCAGCCAATTCTTCATCATCGTTTTGCCATGCTCGGTAATAATGGACTCCGGATGAAACTGTAGTCCACGTACATCATATTTTTTATGACTAATACCCATCACTATTCCATCGTCATCAACGGATGTAATTTCTACATCCTCCGGTACAGAATCAGCTACAACTGCCCAGGAATGATACCGGCAAACCAGGAATTTTTCAGGCACATCCTTAAACAGTAATTCATCTGTTTTTGTAACACTAATTTCCGTTCCTATTCCGTGTAAAACAAGTGGCATATTATAAAGCTTGGCACCATATACCTCGCCAATACCCTGATGCCCCAGGCAAATACCCAGAATACATTTTGTAGGACCATATTTATCTACTAAGTCAAGCATAATCCCAGCTTCTTCCGGAATACCAGGACCAGGAGAAAGCAAAATCTTGTCGTATTTATCTACTGCTGACAGGCTGATCTTGTCATTTCTGTAGATATCCATCTGATCACCATGCCCCAGCTCCCTGATGATATGCACAAGGTTATAGGTAAAGGAATCGTAATTATCTAAAACTAATATTTTCATAGCTGGGATTAAATTTGAATGTTTTGACCTTTTTCAATAGCTGTACGAAGTGCCGCAAGTTTATTGTTCACTTCCTGCAATTCGCTCTCCGCATTAGACTTTGCAACTACACCAGCACCCGCCTGATAATACAATACATTGTTTTTACTTAGCAATGATCGGATCATAATGGCATGGTTAAACTCCCCATCGAACCCCAGGTATCCTATGGCTCCTCCATAATATCCCCTTCTTGTCGGTTCATATGTATCGATCAATTCCATGGCTTTGTGCTTTGGGGCACCGGAAAGTGTTCCTGCCGGAAAGGTATCGGCTACCATCTGAACGGTTTTTGTATCATCAGACATTTTACCTGTCACTTTTGACACCAGGTGAATTACATGAGAGTAATACTGAATCTCCTTGAATTTTTCAACCGTCACCTCATCTCCATGTCTGCTCAAATCATTTCTTGCCAGATCTACGAGCATCACGTGTTCTGAATTTTCCTTAGGATCTGCAAAAAGCTTCCTGGCTAATTCCCCATCTGCTTCATCGTCGCCTGTTCTTTTGAAAGTCCCGGCTATTGGATAAATAGTAGCTTTTCCCTGATCGATCACGATTTGTGCTTCCGGCGAAGAACCAAATAATTTAAAGCTTCCGTAGTCAAAGTAGAATAGATACGGTGATGGGTTAATCGCTCTTAACGCCCGATACACCATAAATTCATCCCCTTTGAAACCCATATTGAATCTTCGGGCAAGCACAATCTGAAAAACATCCCCCCTGAAACAATGCTGGATACCCTTATTGACCATTTCAATGTACTCTTCATTGGTCAGGTTAGACGATTCATTATTAAGGGCTTCAAATCCAAAATATGGAAAGTTCTTTCCTTTGATGAGTCGTTCGATGTCTTCGATATTGCTTTTTTCCTCGCTACCTTCCAACTGATGATCAAACAGGTACATCTCGTTTTTAAAATGATTGATAGCAATCACATTTCGATATACTTTATACAAGATATCAGGAATTTTATATTCATCCTCTTTGTCTTGATTAAAGCTTATATCTTCAAAATGCTGTACCGCATCGTAAGACATGTACCCAAAAAGACCGTTGGAAATGAATTTATGTGATGTCTTTTCAGTTTTAAAGGATTTCCTAAATTCTGATAGCTCAGCAATCGCATCTTTTTGATAGTTGATGTCCTTCAACTTAATTTCTCCGTCAGGGCATTCGATCTTTAAGCTGGTTCCTTTCAACATAAATGAAGCAATCGGATTGCAACAGATATAGCTAAAACTGTTTTGCTCCCCATGGTAATCGGAACTTTCCAGCATAATGACACCGGAAAGTTTATCTCTCAATTTAAGGTAGATGCTCACCGGCGTGACGGCATCAGAGATGAGTTTAAGTGATTCGGTTTTGAGGTTATACGTTTTCAAAATTAAAGTTTTAAAGTCTGGTTTAAACAAAAAAAGGCCCACCGAACAGTGAGCCTTTTAATAGTTATATTTTTATATATATCAATGCTGTTCAGTGATCAGTATTTTCTACTTGCCACCACCAATAGATATTGATATAGTTGTTAAATTTCTTCATTGCGGGGCAAATCTAGAAAAGGAAAAAATAATACCAAAGCTTTTTTAAAAAATTGATTCATAATATTTGGTTTTCTAACCATTTTTCAATTTTGATTCGCTCATTCATTTCAACTTTCCCTGATTTAAATTCTTAAACAGCACAATTAATAATAAAAAATCTATACGGCTGACTTCCAACTAAACAACATGTAAAAGTTGACTATTACATAAAAAAAGAGTAATTAGATACGAGATTCACTAAACCAAAATAAAATGGGAGTTAACTACATTGCATTTCTTAAGATATGGAATAATGTACTGATAGTGGCCGCAGCTTTATCTATTGCCATTAGTCTTTTTCTAATTATCTCACATATCATTAAGACAGCCAGTATCAAAGATTACAAAAAGAAGTATGATTACTTGCGTGATCATGATTCCAAAAAGATATTCTACAGCATCTTTTATTTTGCACTAGGATTGACCTTGTTTGCTAATACACGTATCAACGAAACCGTTGAATTACACCTGATTTGGTTTTTCGTCCGGTTGTTTGTTTCAATAAGTATAGGCACCTTAATAGTTTACCTGTCCTATCTATTATTAAAATATGCTTACCCCACCACACTCACTAAAAAACTAAGAAAATGGAGGTATATGCCTCGGGTAAACCCTACTACAGGTAATAAAATGAAATTATTAAGTGAAGAGGAAGAGGATGTACATCTGGATGAAGGTATGCAAGCGGAAGAAGATGTATTTTCAGTTGACTATGATGTTTGGGTAGATCCTGAAACCAATGATGTCCATATAGAAAAATACCAGGGCCATCTCGAAGCAGAGCAATGTAACAGTTGCGGTTTTATGACCATGAAACAGATTAAAGAAGAGATCATTAAACCACCTACAGAATACGAGGAAGGCGAAACAGAAAAGTATTATCAATGTACCTATTGTAAATCAAAGAGGAGTAAAACGTTGAAAATTGCTAAACTTGAGCCAGGCGGAGAATTCAAATTACCGGAACATGTGATGTTTAAAGAAGATGAAAAGATTGTAGGAATTACAATGGAAATCCATATTGGTAATGGCCGATCAAAGATATATGAATTTACCAGTAGGGAACAGGCTAAAGATTTTCTTAAAGAATTCAGCTTGGAAAAGATGAATTGACAACCTAATCTATCTATCATAAAAAGCCCTTTGGACCAATAAAGGGCTTTTTTTTTGCCTACGTTACCATGGATCAAAATAAAGGTAAAAGAATATTGACCAAAAGTGGGCTACTCAGCGTAGCGATGGTAATAGCCATTTCAGGTATTGCTCAAAGCTTGATGAATTTGCAGTTTCGTCAAAGTGATAAGAAAATCCTCCGTCATTTCTCAGATGCGCCATATTCACCACATATTTATTTTAAAGAGACTAAAGAATCATTGATTCGTGTGGTAGATGTCTTCCGGCATGATTCGTTGTCCACTCTGGTATTTGTACATGGTGCTCCCGGATCATCCAATGATTTCATTAAATACCTGGCAGACGAAGACCTGCAACTTAAATTTAATATGATCACCTATGATCGACCGGGTTATGGTTATTCTGATTTTGGAAATGCCATGACGTCCATTGAGAAACAAGCCTCTATCATTCACGACCTTACCCAAAATGTAAAAGGTGAAATTTTTCTGATCGGGCATTCTTTTGGTGGACCTATCGCCTTGCGTTTTGCTATGGATTTTCCTGAGAGGTATTCCGGGGTTATCATGCTGGCTCCGGCCAATGATCCTGACAATGAAATCATTTTTAAAATAGCCTACCTGGGTAAATACCTGCCAACCAGATGGCTCACTCCCACTGCCATGAAGGTAGCTGCGGATGAAAAATTTAGTCATGCGACAGAATTAAGAAAAATGCTACCGCTGTATCCAACGGTTAATAAAAAAGTGATACATGTGCATGGTGATAAAGATTCTCTGGTGCCATTTGCAAACCTGCCTTTTACAGAAAAGAAATTGGAAAACGCAGATTTTGAAAAAATTGTTCTAAAAGATGAAGACCATTTTATTCCCTGGACGCAATTTGATTTGATAAAAAGCATACTATTAGGGCTTAAATAATGATTTATTAGCGAAAGATATCCTATTCAATTTTTTTACAGCGTATATTTATTGTAAATTATTTAAGTGTTTCAGCAATTACTTTTTACCAATACCTTTTCCTACCAATTTAATAATGATAACATTCGACGATAATGAACTAGCACTAGCACAATATGATGAGGAACATCAAATCATCATTTTTAAAACTAATCCTGTATTAGCAAATAAAAACACGAACCTTATTGAGGAATTATTGACAAGTGCTTTAAAAATTGCGGAAGAAAAACCCGTCAAAGGGGAGATAGTAGATGTAAGTGAATTGCGCGGTAATTTTACGAAGATTATTCATTTCCTGACAAAAATCTATTATCCAAAAATGGCTCAAATGGGAATGAAAAAAGCGGCATATATTGTCTCAAATGATTTCCTTAGCAATAGCCTGGTTGAAAAAATTGCATTGGAAACTAAGGATGTAGAAACAATGGCGTTTAGTAACCTTCCTTCAGCATTAAAATGGGTAACAGCTCCCTGATATACTAGCTGAACAATTTATATATTCCAAAAAACAATCTAAGGAAAAGTAAACCTGCATAAGCTATTCCTGATGCTTTTAAAATTAGCATGGGGTCTTTATACCAGGTGTCAAACATCACCCCAAACAATAGCACACCTACAAGTACCAGCAATGGTGCCAGGAAGATATAAGTGAGTTCACGAGCCAGCCAATTTTTTTTCTTTTTTGCCATTTACTATTTTTTGCGAAATATTTTAAATCCAATGCTTAATTCCAAATCAAGAAGGTTTCTTTCCACTAGAAAACTTACCAACAAGAAGTGCAATAATTATTGCCAGATAAAGCTGTCCACCAAGTGTGGTAATAAGTGCAACAGATCTGGCAGGTTTGGTCAGTGGAACTAAGTCGCCATACCCCAATGTGGATAATGTAACAAAGCCATAGTATAAACTATCATTAATATTATAATCTTCATTGCTGCTAAAATTAAAGGCATTTGAATCCATCAATATTATCAGGATTATTAAAATAGAAAAAATTATACCCAATAATAGATATCCATTGATAGCTTCAAAAATCACCTTGGCATCGACCTCTTTCGCCTTGGCAATTTGCACTATCAGATAGGCGCCCACTACTATAAAAAACAATACCTTCAATACATTTGAAAATACAATCAACACCTGTAGATTAAAAAATGAGGAAACCCACTCCATAGTAAAAACTATAATGGCTGCCCTCAGCATAAATCTTTGATGCGTATCAAGATTAAACACAGATGTAAATATCATAAGGGTAAACAAAGTAGAATATGCGTAAGACTGCCAGCCTTCCGGTAGAAAACCTATAACGAAGACCATCAAGACAACTTCTATCAATAAGAATTTACCCCAAATATCCTTGGTCAACATGGCTTTGAATATTGATTACAATACAAAGATATTGAAGCATTTGAATTTAAAAATGATATGAAATATTACTGGTTAGTTTTTTAGGAGAATGAGAATATGAAAACGATTGCTATTTTCATTTTAACAACATCTACCAACATATTTTGATCAGAATTAAAAACTTAACACAAAACACTGCCATTATTGCAATTATTACAACATTTCTTTTTTGAACATTCATTTTTACCTTTCACAAGTTTATGCTTTTTTAGCATCGAAAAGTCCACACCAAAGGTTAACACTAGGCAAAATGAAACACATTCAAAACACACTAATATTACTGGCAATCATATTCATTTCATCCTGTAACAAAAAAGAAATGGCCATTCACGTATCATCTCCCAACCAATCGAATTCGATTAAATTTAATATCACAAAAGAGGGCGCTCCCTACTATTTGGTGAAGCACAAAGAACAAGTCATAATTGATTCTTCCTTTATTAGTTTTGATTTTAAAGATCAGCCCTCAATAAAAGATGGGTTAAAAGTAGTTAGCACTTCATCCAGTGAAATCAATGAGACATGGGAAATGCCATGGGGAGAGCAGCGGGAGGTTGTCAATCATGGTAATGAATTAATTGTAAACCTCGAAGAGGTAGCCTCTCCTAACCGAAAATTCAATATTTATTTCAGGGCTTATGATGATGGTATTGGATTTCGCTACGAGTTCTTAGAACAAGATGGCGTTGACAGCATCATTATTATGGATGAAAACACAGAATTCCAATTGACGGATGATCACCTCACCTGGTGGATTCCTGGTGATTGGGATATCTACGAGCATTTATACAACACCACAAAAATCTCTGAAATAGATGCCATTTCAAAAAGAGATCATCCTAACCTGGGCCAAACCTACATTCCTGAAAATGCTGTCAACACACCGGTAACCATGAAAACCAAAGATGGTCTGCATCTCAGCTTTCATGAGGCCAATCTAACGGATTATGCAGGAATGACCTTGAAAGTAAATACGGATAATTACAAACTTACCAGCGAATTAGTTGGTTCAGATCGTTTGGGCTACAAGGTAAAAAGGGCTTTACCGTTTAAGACACCCTGGCGGACAATTCAAATTGCTGAAAATGCCGGCGATCTTATCGAATCCAAATTGATTGTAAACCTGAATGAACCGAATAAAATTGGTGATGTAAGCTGGTTTAAGCCCATGAAGTATGTGGGGATCTGGTGGGAAATGCACATTGGAAAATCTACCTGGGACTATGCCGGATCGCAGGATATGAACACCTATGTAGATGAATTAACCCCCACTGGAAAACACGGCGCCACCACTGAGAACACAAAACGATATATCGATTTTGCGGCAGCGAATGGATTAGGAGGGGTATTGGTAGAAGGTTGGAACACCGGCTGGGAACACTGGATAGGTTTTGAAGATCGGGAAGGGGTCTTTGATTTTGTCACTCCTTATCCTGATTATAACCTGGAAGAAGTAGTGAAATACGGTAAAGACAAAGGTGTGGAAATCATCATGCACCATGAAACTTCAGCAGCACCCCGAACATATGATCAGCAAATGGAACCCGCCTATCAGCTAATGGACAAGTTGGGCATTCATGCAGTTAAAACGGGTTATGTTGGCAAAATCATTCCAAAAGGAGAATATCATCATGGGCAGTGGATGGTGAACCACTACCGCAGAGCTGTGGAAAAAGGCATCAAATACAAAGTTGCTATCAATGCTCACGAACCCATCAAGGCAACCGGTTTACGAAGAACGTATCCAAACATAATCGCTCGTGAAGGACTTCGTGGCCAGGAGTTTAATGCCTGGGCAACAGACGGTGGCAATCCACCGGAGCATCTGTCCATCGTGGCGTTTACAAGGATGCTGAGTGGCCCTATAGATTTTACACCTGGTGTTTTTGACATTTCATTGCCTACAAAGGAAAATAATCAGATCAATACGACTTTAGCCCATCAACTGGCACTATATGTAGTTATATACAGCCCGATTCAAATGGCGTGCGATCTTCCTGAAAATTATGAAAACCAGCCGGCATTTCAATTCATAAGAGAGGTAGGTGTGGACTGGGAGCAATCAATCGTGCTTAATGGGGAAATAGGAGATTTTGTTACCATTGCCCGGGAAGAAAGGGAGACTGGAAACTGGTTTGTAGGTGGGATTACCGATGAAAATCAGCGGGAAATCACCATTAACTTTGACTTTTTAGATGACGGAAAAACATATGAGGCAAGTATATATCGTGACGGTGACAGTGCGCATTTCCGGGATAATCCTACGGATATATTGATGGAAAAAGAAACCATTGATAATGGTATGACCAAAACTATTCACCTAAGTGAAGGAGGAGGTTTTGCGATTAGCTTAATTGCCAAAGAGTAATTGATGATCTAATCTGAATAAAAAAAAGCTGTCTCAATAACAAAAAGATCCCGGAGCTTTGTCCGGGAACCCTTGTTTTAAGACAGTCTTTTTTTAGTAAATATTTTTCAGTAATAAGCGCCAACATTTAGTGCCAGGCACTTTTCCGCAGCCCCTATTTAGGTGCCACTTGTTTTCTTTAGCAAGACTTTTTGTTCGGTAAACTTATGTGCGGCATTTAAGAATTTTACTAAGTCTTCCCATGCATCTTTATCGGCCTTTACATTTTTATAGAATTTGCTCGTCTTAACGGTAAGCACATCATCCTTTACTTCAGCTGAGCTAATAAACCCACCCTGTCCATTTTCAATGTCATTTTTCAAATTTTCCAGACCTTGCACAGAATATCCATTTGGAATCTCAACATTAATATCATAAGAATAAGTCCTAGGACTTTCCATAAAAATACTGTGATTCCTTTCTAATTCATCTGCTTCGATTTTTACCTGCGATTCTATCAGCTTACCAATATTCAACAGATAATTAGTACCTACTTTACTTACGATATCTTCCGTTTCTAATTTAAATTGATAAATGAGCTCTGGCTTATCGTCATACCTTCCTGTTTGATCCAACTGAAAATCAGACACGGCTTCTATTTCAAAATCATACTCCCTTTCGGCCAGAAGTTTCAATAATTCTTCCCTGTTTTTATCTCGGGTAGACATATAAGATTCCCGAAGGTTTAGCAGCTTCTTTCTGTACCCTCTGTTGTCAGAAAAATCTACTGCCATTTCATACCTTTCTCTTTCTTCGGCGTCATAGTCGTAGTAATCCAACAATAAATCCTGGTAATCGGATTTGAAATTTCCACTTATTGTGCGCGTGATATCAATATTTGTTTTGCTTAAATCCTCACTTAAATTCACATTTAATTTTACCGATTCTTTATTATCCTGTTTATCAGTAGCAGGAATGGTAATTCGAGTAGGATTCCAATCTTTTGGCTTAGCCAAACCATCCAAAACATACGCTTCAGCTCCTTGCAATTGCGGGCCATATTCACCCGGGATTTTAAACTGATCACCGAAAGAAAAATACAAATATTCATTTCCCTGTTTCACCCTGATGAGATACATCAATTCATTCTCAAGTAGCATGTCATCTAATGATGATAGATACCTCGGTATAGTTATCACAATATCATGGGGAATCTTCAAACTCTGTAGAAACCCTGAATAATTTCTAAGTTTTTGAATTTCAAACCGCCTAGGGCTACTGTAAACTGTATACATTCTTTTTAGGTCTGTATCACCCACTGTCAATACCTCAAAAATAGACATTGATTGGTTTCTAAGGTAATAATATCCAGCAGTAGCTTTTTCAAAATTACTTGCCCTTTCATCTGTGTTTTTCTTGACATACTTGACCAGATCTTTAGAATATGCAGAAGAATTTAAAATCATAAAAGAGACAAAATCACTAATCTCTTTTTTTGTCACATGGTCTTTAACTTTCCCTGGTTCCCCTAAAAAAACATCGGTTTGTCTGATCGCTTTCCCTGATGCATATGCAGCTCTAAATTTTACAGAAGGCAGTTCCCTATTAGGATAAAACCAACGGATACCCTTTACGGCCTCCCTGTTTTCATCTATTAAAGTATATTGCTGTTCTTCTGTAGTTTCATCATATTCCATTTTTAATTCAGGCGCCCCATTCGTAGATCGAAGCGAGATAAAACATCTTCGTTGCACGCTAAATTCCAGTTTTTGTTGGATTACCGGATACTCCTGGGGAAGGTTGTATAAAACCGGTGAGAAAAAATACATCTGAGATGCCAGGTTGATGATTTTATCCCGACATATGTAATAATCAATGATATCCCCAACTTCCAGATTAGGGACGGCTAATTTCATATAGGAGTCTTTTACTCCATTTTCTTTCATTTCCATTTCTACCGCCTCTGATTCATCAATGATAATCTCTTTCCCATCTGGCTTGATAATTTTAAAGCCGACATAAACCTTTTGAGATCTCCACCGGTTTGTAGGGTAGCTCAGTTCCGAATATTCATTGACAGCATTCTTATCATTTAATTTGATTCGAATATGAAAGAAGCTGTTTGAATGAAGCGAATAGGTAACAGGAGGTTTTTTGTATTCAAATCGGTTTAACTTGGCAATTATTACTGCTGATTCATCTGCCCATTTCTCGGGGATTTCTGTTTTGTCAAAAGCTTCATCCTTCGCCCACATCCGCTGACGAATTTCATCAGAACGGTCATCAGGATAGGCGTTTAACGAAGTGAATACTAGTAGGATTAATGCTAAAAAATTGATATATGGTTTAGTAATCATTGCTAAGAAATTTTTGTAAGTACTATTTGATCGTTGTAGGTATTGTTTAATTTTTTGACAATTTCATTCCATTTTTCGAAATCGTCCTTTTTGATCATTCCACTTCCTATGATAATCTCATTGGAATAAATGATTTTATTACCTACATGTTTAAAATTGACATGAATAGAGATGTCATTATAGGTGGCATCAATGGATTCCGGCAAATGTGTCACTTTGTAATTCTTTGGTAATGCAATCGTTTTGACCACTTTATTATTCACTTTCCTTCCAAAATAATAGTCACTAAACCGGTCGTCTTCAATCTCCAGACCCCCAAAAGTTTTATTCCAGTCAAGCTCTATGTAAAGGTCTTTTTCAAAACTGCTTACTTTATTATTGAGCGAGTAGCTATATTGAATATTTAGAGGTTTATCCCGATCAGTCTCAGGAACATTTAACACTTCCACATTATCTGTATTGCTGTAGTTTGATACCGATAAATAATCATACAGATCATCTTTATCTTCTACCTTGCTATTGGTAGAAAAATATAGAATCATCTTTTTTGATTCTCCATTTACAACCAGTTCTCCATCTCCTACCAGCGTCATACCATCAAGACGCACATTTTCAGAACGTGAAATAATGTTTTTCTCAGAGCTCTCAATGGGTACTTTCTTTCTGATAAAATGTTCGCCATCCTCTATCAACATTTCTTTCCCTTGTATCCGCTCTCCATGCTCGCCCAGAGAGATGTACTTTTCGGTTGGGTCGAGAATATACAGCTGATCATTGAGGAACATGGTGCATATCATGTGGTTATCTACAGCAAAAGAGGGTAAATCATAATTGTAGGGGATTTTATTCGTGCCAATCCAGGTTAACCTTGCGTCAAAACCTGCTAAATTCAGCATTGTTTTTGTCAAGATGGCCATACCCTTGCAGTCACCATATTTGTTTGTATAAACATTTTGAGGTGACTCTGGCTGAAATGCAGCAATACCATCTTCAAAAGCAATGTATTTTATATTTTCCTGCACCCAGTAATAGATTTTTTTCACTTTTTCCTCATCAGATCCTGCATCTGAAGTGAGCTGCTTTACTTTATCACTTAATGCATCAGGATCACAATCAACCTTATTTACTAATCCGGAATACCATTCATACAGATCTTCCACTTTAGAAATTACCTTTTCCTCTCCAGTGCTGGTTTGATATTTTTTTGTAACTACGATTATGTGGGGGTAATAATGCAGCAGACCTAGCGAATTATCTTCACTTTTTAACTCATCAATTTTCTCAACGGTATATTTATATACCTTACTCCCCATTTCTTCCGTTACATCTTTTTTGATGTCAAACCCCTCAAAGTTCATCTCTACCAACTCCACATCAACACCTTCGGGAATAGCAAAGGAAATTTCCCTGACCAGCGTTGGATCTTGCTCATGAAAAAATACTTTGGTTAAATATTTTGGATCCTCATAAACTTTTTCGGATGTAAAATTTACCTCAGAAGCTTCATAGATTATATTAAACAGGTATGAACATACCTTTGCATCAGAATAAAATATATCGCCCACCTCATAGTTACCACATACTTTTTCAAATCTCAACCCTTTTTTTCCAGAGGCATACCTGGCTTTGCCTTGTTTGACGCTGATTTGATCATTGTAAAATACAGAACGCGCATATTTCACATTACTCTCCAGTGAAATGAGATTCACATCATCACTTTGACGAATGCGAAGTTTGTCTTCCTCCATGACAAAATCATATCGTGTTTTTGATCCATAGGAAACGACCCTTTCATCTTCGTACTCTTCTTTTAGTTGATTTGCTCTTTCGGTATTTGTGAATTTATGTTGAGATAACCCTTCATGGTAATACAGAAATACAAATGTCATTGCCAATAATAAAACCCTCTTCATACTCGTATTAAAAAATTTAACCCTCAATAAACATTACAATACTAAATGTAATCATCAATTGAATAACTGGTACTTTAGGTAAGATTTGATGAGGTGTTTTGGAGGTAAGTTCTTCTAAAAATGGCGCTTCTATATTGGCAGGTATTGCGAATCATTGAAAAAAACTACCAGAATTTTTCAATTTTATTAATAAAATGAATTGCAAAAACATGATTAACTCTTTAAAAAACCCACTGATACCAGTATATATTAAACAAAATGGGGGTGGTTTTTTTATGAAATAAGAAAAATATTTGAAAAGTTTACTTCAAAACATTCAATGTAATATTGTAATAATCATATTAACAATATTTTAATCCTTGGGTCTGATAAGTCATTGCATAAGCTAATCTTTAATTTATCATGGAAGGACACTATTCAAATTTAATAAACACTTGATAAGTAATCACCAGGTTCTTTTTTAGAGAAATTTTAAACCATTAATTTCGCATTAAAATTTTTGACATTATTAACATGCGTTTATTTTTTATTTTTATCGTCTTATTGCTTTTCGAAACAACTACTAAAGGTCAGGTAATGTTAAAAAGTACTAATGAACTTTTGGTTTATCCTGAATCAGTTGAAGGAGCAATATGGAATCCGGGTTATATTATTTTAACAGATGGAAACAAATTAACAGGAGGAACCCATTTTGATCAGGTTCAGCAAAATGTTTACTTAATGGAAAATGAAAAAATCAATGTATTTTCTGCCGATGAAGTATTGGAATTCACTTTTAACGAAAACAAATATTATAGTCTGTCATTCGATGAAAATAAGGATGGGTATTTCAATAACTTTTTCTTTTCATTGATTGAAGAGAACCCTGATTTTTTAGTTCTTCAAAAAATCTCTAAAACGAAAGTCAAATCTACATCCCGTAATGTCCTTGATTTAAATTTCAAAGTCACTTACTTAAAAAATACTGAATCAATATACCTTGGACTAAACGATGAAGGGAAAATCATCCGATTGGGTAAAAATTCTAAAGAAAACAAGGATATTCTACATTCAACTTACGGCGATGATTTTAGCCAAATTGAAACCTATATAAAAGAAAATAAACTAAGCTTTAAAAAAATCGATGAATTGATTGATGCATTGAAATATTACTACCAATACAATAAGTAGTGTTATCTCTCAGCTAGTTCTTTTGAATGACTAGTTTTCTTTTCGTCGTAAATTTTTTATTTCTGATTTCCAGCATATATACACCAGAATCAAATTGGTTAGTAGTGATGTTTAGCGGTAGTTTTCCTGCTTCTTCCCATTGCAAAGAAGAACATCGCTGTCCGCTTAAATTATAAATATTGACCCTGGAGGGTACCGATCCCATCCCATTCAAATTTAGGTTAAAACTAGAAGATGCAGGATTAGGATATAATTGAATCGATCCTGTACCTTGTAAATCCGGAGCGGATAGTATAACATCTGCTTCTCCACCTTTTAGAAGAACTGCGGTAACTGATAGGGCAGGAACCGTCAATTCAAAGGAATTACCTGATACACTTACGGTACGGTTTTTTAATGCATTGTCATTGTGGGATTTAAAAGTTTCTGAAGCCGGTAGTGATGACAATTCTAGTGCGGAATAATCTCCTGCTGAAACCGCATAACCTGTAAGGTTTACTTTTATCGTTCTGGATGATGACACATCTCTGTTAACAATCATCACTGTCATAGAATCAGCATTATCATTAATAGTAGTGTAAGCAGAAACATCATTTTCGAGCGAACTGGTTGAATGAACACTGGTGGTTTTAGCGTACCTACTGAAAAGATGTAAAGTCTCCCACATGCCTGTTTTCCACGTCCATGGGGTGAATATTTCTACATCATGATTAGCAAAGGTGCCCAACATTGAAGCATAAAGAACAGCATTCACATTGGCACTGTTAGTATTAGCGCCAAACTCACTCATACCAAGCGTGATGCCATGCCCTTCTCCAAAATGCTCATCCAGCCAGTCTTCAATTCTTTTAAATATATATTCTTTGGTTTGAGAATTATCCCAACCGCCATTGATGGTCTTGACCCCGTTTGCGCCAGGATAATCAAAGTTTTCATCATAAAATACTCTGTGCAACTGCACTACATCTTCTGCGGAAGATTCGGTAGGATACCAATGGATATCTAACACATCCAGCAACTTAATGCCGGAAGCTTTTTGTTCATCTGCAACTCGTTTAATAAAATATTCCAACCAACAATAATTCTGTCCTCCTATGGAAAGCGATTCATTGCCCCATTTAAACCACTGCCATTCATTAGCTGGTACAGGACCAACCAACTTTACTGCTGGAAATTTTTGCCGGGCTTTCTTGGCCACTGCAAAATACTTGTCCATAAATTCATTGGCCGACAACTGAGTGGGCATTACGTCGTCATGGGTTCCGCTCCAAATCTCCGGTTCGTTGTCCATGCTCCAATATTGAAACCGGTTTTCATCAAACCCTAATCCATTTTCACCAAACCAGTGATCGAGAATAGCAGTGGTAGAATCTGCAGGCCAGTCCATTAAATAGAGGTCCGGATCACCTTCAACCAATGCCTTAGTACCTCCCGAGGAATTTACTTCACCTCCTCCTGCCAGGTTTTGAGCTACACCTTCCCACCATTGCGAATTGTTATATCCCCAGTCATTGAAGTTATTGTCTTTGTTGGCTGCAACTTTACCCAACAACTGAAAACCGAACATCACTTGTAAATCAGGAAAATTTGTTAATATTGATAGCGCCTCGTAATCCCAATCGTGATCATACACATTATTATACCAGTCAGGATGGCTTGAAATCTTTCTTTTCCAATTGTATTTCGTGGCATTATTTCCATTATTCTCACGGGCAAACTTTAGTCCCGCTTCTTTATAAAGCTGGATATCAGCTGCAGTAGTAGGTGTGCCAAATACATTGGAAAAGTTATTATTCCTGCCGTACAAATACGGAGAAACAGGCCTTTTATCTTCGGAAGCATTTACCGAAATGGTAACATTTTGGCATATTCCATTGCCACTAAAAAATACAATTAAGATGAAAAGTAGAATTCTGAACATAAAAAATCATTTAAATACAGATATGCAATTTCATCTAATTATTTAATATTCAGCAGGTAATTTGTTAAGATGTTTGTAACGGAATGTTAACGACCATTCTTATCAGGAAAAATACAACAACATAAAGGTCGG
>JBNLGO010000044.1:0-24565 GCA_050306095.1 Cyclobacteriaceae bacterium | reverse complement strand
AAATGGGTTGGCTCCGGAATACCAGAAAAGACATTGACCGAATCGAGGATATATACTTTTTGCTTCATTGTAATGAGAAGCTCCTTATAATTTTCGCCCTCATTGATGATGATAGTTTCTAATTCATAGTCAATTCGGGAAAAAGAAATGGTATCCCCTACATGTACTGGCATCGAGAAAAAGCCCTTTTCATTTGATACCGTACCCAATCGCTGCTGATTAAAAATATGGACACCTGATACATTAGAAAAAGTCTCACTATCCACAATTAACCCTTCGAGTCTCATGGGCTCTTCCTGCGCATGTGCTTGGAAAAGGCACAAAACAAGTATTGCTGATATGAAAATGAATGACTTAATAACTTTGAATTAATTAAAATCCTAAAGCTACAGATAATCATGGGAAACAACTGGCAGCAATAAGGCGATCTGGTTAAAGTATGTTAATTTTTTGATTTTGCATTAAAGTTAAAACCTATTGATAAGCTGCCTGTTATTCTTAAACTTTCTAAAATACCATTATCTAATTCATTCAAAAAAATAATCGGAAGGGCTCCGACTCGAACAATATATTTCTTATTAATGTTATACCTAATTCCACTTCTCAATGTCAACCACAACCAGTTATTATCATTTTCAGAATAATAATTCAAACCATTAAAGAAAACTCTATCATTTAGAAAATAGATATAAGAAGCTCCTATGCCAAATTCAGTCTTTAACTTTCTTTTACCAAAAACCACATTCTTTTCATAAAAAAAACTCACATTTTCATAAACTTCATGAGAACTCGGGAAATATGAAATCCCCACCCTATCGCCTGTTGGATGCGCTTTATTTGCATTAAAAAACTCATAGCTAAATGAGTAATAATATCCATTACCTAGGAATTCTAAGTGAATATTATTTGACTTTCCGTCATTCTGACCAAAACAAAAAATGGGGGTCACCAACAGTAGTATAAAAAGTAATTTTTTCATTTTCTATATAAACTCGATATGGCAAATCCCAAACTTATTCCAAACCTTGAATCAAATTTGGTAGATCCTTCTTCTTCTAATTCTGTGATAAAAATTGCGGGTGTATAAGCTATTCTGGCAAAAAAATCATTTACATTAACTACCCTAAAACCAATTCTTGGAACTAGCCAAAAAGTCATTTTATTTCCCCTGACATAATAATCTTTGTCAAGTGTTCCCTGAATTCCATCCAACAAAAACAAGGTACCACCAATACCCAGCTCAGGACGTAAAAAAGCATGGGGCCTAAATACTATGTTTTTCTCATAAAGAATGCTTATATATTTGGTTTGAATTGTGGGTGTATTATAGCCGAGAAGTCTATTCTCAATCATATAAGCCACTCCAAACCTATCTCCCGTTTGAATATGTGCCCGTTTTCTACTTAATTCACCATTGATGGAATAATGTCCACCATTACCATAACCTTCCAAATAAAAAAGCCAACCTTTTGAATCGATAGAATCTCTTTCCTGTGAAAATAATGGGATTGATATTACTAGAAGTGCAAAACCAATAAAAAATGTCCTTACCATTAGCTTAAAAAATTTATCTAAGTAACTAAATTTTATTATTACCTCAAACTATCACAAATAAGTTGGCATAGATACTGCTTTTAATGCATTAAAATTCAGGTGATTGATTTATAATTATTTCAATAAACCCACCTATCATTTGTACTATTTTTAGAATAAATTAGTTTTTCTTTAAAATTAAATCCCTTACTTTGGACTTTTGTTGCTACAACTTAATGAGACGGGTTACAATTTATAGCATCATTTTATTATTAGGGGGACTGATATTTAGCTGCAAGCCAAGTAAAATCTGTCCGGCCTATCACTCAAGCTTCATCATAGATCCTGAAGTTACCAGGAGCACTTTCTCTTTATTTGGGCCTGATTCATTGCCAAAAGATCCTGAAAAGGACCGACGGATGGTTGACAAAAAGAAATATGGCATTGCAGATGATTTTGGCTATAAGAAGAAAAACAATAGAATGGCCATCATCAAAATGGAGCATGTGTATAAGAAAAAAGATGATCCGCTCGATATGCCATTGGCCATGGCAGAAATGGACTCCAGCATGATTGACTCACTGCAAATCCAGAGATCAGAGGAACGATACGATGATTTTTACAATTATGATCAAATGATCTACCTCCATTATTTTGGAGATTATCTACCCAAACCAAAGCCTGAAGCTGACATAGAAGAAGATTTGGAAAATGAGGACACTATGATTTCGGATGATGAAGAATTATCTGAGGAACCAAAAAAAGAAGGATTCTTTAAAAGGCTTTTCAAAAAGAAAAAGAAGAAGAAAAAGAAGAAAAAATCTGATGATGAATTAGAGGGGGATTCTTCTGAAGGTGAGGAAGAAATTATTGATGATGAAAGCACAGAAGAAGAATTCATTGACGAAGAACCCGATAATTAACTCATTATTTCACAGGCTTTTTTATAATACTTTTAAAAGTAAAAGCATGTTCGCTTTCTCAATGAGTTAAAGTGATTGGTTTGAAAAAATACTATATGGTGATTTCAATAAAATTTCCTTCCGGATCCAAAACCACACTTTCAAAATAACCATCTCCGGTCCACCTGGGCTCACCTTCTACCATGTAACCGTCCTTTCGTAGTTCTTCAGTTTTATGCAAGACATTCTCTTCACTCCCCACAGAAATGGCAAAATGAGTCAACCCTGGTTTTATGTTTCTTCCGTCATCGACTGCCCTTCCCAATGGATTTTTAGACATGATCTCTAGCCTTGCCCCTCCTTCAAAAGTTAGAAAGTAAGAAGCAAATTTTTTCTTTTCATTAATGTATTTTTCACCTGAGGTGGCATTAAAATATTTCATATAAAAATCTCGCATTACTCCCAGGTCTATCACCCACATGGCTAAATGATCTATTCTCATCGGAATTAAATTTTTACAAAATATGATTTTGCACATAGTTTCACCTTACCCTAAACAATATTTTTGTTTAAAAATTACAATGGAATTTCCCTGGGGCAACTCTAAAAGGTATAATGACTATTCTTCTTATATAAGAAGTATCTTCCCGGGAAGAACCCAAAAATTATCTATTGATGCAGGATTCACGTGCCCAAACAGAGATGGAACAAAAAGCTATGCGGGTTGCACGTATTGCAATAACAATTCTTTTAAACCTGATTACTGCAAACCCATCACAAGCATTAGTCAACAATTAGAACATGGTATCGCTAACTTTTCCAAGCGAAAAAAGCCAGATCAGTTTCTGGCTTACTTCCAGGCTTATACTAATACATATGGACCAATAGATACGCTTCGGTCCCTCTACCTGGAAGCACTTTCTTACCCTGACATCAAAGGATTGGTCATTTCTACCCGGCCGGATTGCCTGGATCAAGAAAAAGTAAATTTGCTTGATGAACTTGCTCAATCAAATTATATCTCACTGGAAATCGGAATCGAATCATGCTTTGATAAAACATTGTCAAACTTAAACCGGTGCCACTCTTTCGATGAAACTGTTTCCGCTTTCAATTTATGCCAGGGAAGATCATTTGATGTTGGTGGGCATATTATCTTAGGACTTCCGGGTGAAGATCGCCAAGAATTATTACAACAAGCAGACGAGCTTTCAAAATTAGGATTGAAAACGTTGAAAATTCATCAACTGCAAATCATTCAAAAGACGGTAATGGCCAAACAATATTCCGATAATCCCGATTCCTTTCATTTCCTGACAATAGAAGAATATATTCAACTTATTATTGAATTTCTAGAACGATTAGATCCATCCATAATCATTGAGCGATTTGCCAGTCAATCACCTTATGATTTATTAATTCAACCTCACTGGGGCCTGAAAAATTTTGAACTTACCCGGAAAATAGAAGAAGCCCTGGAGATTAATAATACATGGCAAGGTAAAATGTGCCCTACCCACAACCCTGAACCTGTCAATTAGAAACCGTCAATCAATCAGCTGATTTACGATATATTTCCTAAAAAGATCAATTGGAATAATCGTTAGTGAAAGTAAGGTGATAATCCCCCATTCTTCGAGGGTCAAAGCTTTAACCCGCAGTATAGTACCACCAATATAGGTGAAAATAATCTGGAGACCTATGATCATCCCTACCACTCCCAAAAACCTTTTGTTTTTAAAAATATTTTCGAGAATGTTCATCTTTTCTGTTCTGGCATTAAAACTATTTATCGTAATGAGAAATACAAACAAACTGAAAAAAGCGGAAACAAACACTGCCTGATCGAAAGCTCCATTCCTAAAAAAAAGCGTTTTAAAAAAATCATTTGATAAGAAAGCAATGGAAAAAAATGCAATATACAAACCACCAACAATTACGGATGAGGTCATATTCTTGGTTAGTATATTCTCATCACGTTTCACAGGCTTTTCCTTCATAAACCTTTTCAATGCCGGTTCACCACCAAATGCAATTGCCGCTAATGTATCCATAATAATATTGATCCAAAGCAATTGAATGATGGTTAACGGAAAATCAAAACCAAAGAAAGGGCCTAAAAAAGCAGTGGTAACAGCAGCTACATTTACGGTCAATTGGAATACGATAAATTTTCTGATGGACTTAAATATCGTTCTTCCATACCTCACTCCATTAGCAATTGAAACAAGGTTATCATCTAAAATCACAATATCGCTGGCTTCTTTTGACACCTCCGTCCCTGAACCCATTGCAATACCAACATCTGATTGCATTAACGCAGCAGAATCATTTACCCCATCACCCGTCATTCCTACTACCATATCCATTTCTTTTGCCAATCGTACTAAACGGCTTTTATCAGTAGGAAGAGCCCTGGAAATAACCCTCAATGCGGGCAGTACAACTTTTAGTTCTTCATCGGTAAAACGCTCAAGTTCTTCAGAAGAAAGTATTACATCGTCGTCAGATGTTATCAAACCGATTTCATGGGCTATAGCAACGGCTGTTTCCTTTCGGTCGCCAGTTAGCATTACAATTTGAATACCGGCAGCCTTACCTTCAATTACAGCTTGTCGCGATTCTTCCCTGATTTCATCTTGAATACCAATGACACCGATCAGTGTGCATTTTTCAGGGATTTTTTCATCTTCAGTGAGTGTTTGATCAGAAGAAGCTATGGCAATCAAGCGGATGCTATCGTTGGTAATTTCCTTTAATTGGTTATAAAATTCCTTGATATTGAAAGTAGCAATGGTACCATCCTCTTTGTAATAATCCTGGCAATTGTTTAACACTAATTCCGGCGCTCCTTTAATAAGTGTTAAATCATTTTTAGAAAATCCCGGGATTGGTTCCTCGCTTTTTATTTGTGTTGCTGAAAATTTCCTGGCACTATTAAAAAGGATCGTTTGAACTATTTCAGTTTTTAGGCTTTTATTAATTAAGTTTTCATGGTTGAGGAAAGATAAGACTGCTCTACCCGATTGATTTCCTCCTTCAATTTTTCCATCTGGTGAAATCACACATGATGTGTTTTCCAATAAGCTGCTTCGAAGCAATTCCTTCAATTTGTCAGGGACACTTTCAAAATTGTTGAACTTACTCACTTCGCCATCTAAAAAAAAGACCGGTTCAAATTTACCTTTTGTAATCGTACCTGTCTTATCTGTAAATAAAATATTAATACTCCCAGCAGTTTCAATACCCAAAAGCTTTCTTACCAGTACTTTTTCATTTAATAGCTTACGCATATTTAGTGAAAGTACTATCGCAATCATCATGGGTAACCCTTCAGGAACGGCCGCCACTACTATGATGATAGCCAAAATGCCTGCTTCCAGGATATCGACAAAAAACTGCTCCCAACTTTGAAAATATGCACTGATCAACTCTGGGTTAAAATGATGCTGAAAGAGAATTTTATTGAGCATGAAAGCGACAAAAATGATACTGGCTGCTATGTATCCGAATTTAGAAATAAGCTGTGCCAGTTTTTTTAATTTTACCTGGAGTGGTGAAAGTCGGTCTTCGTCACTTGTCAGTTGTTTGGCCAGCTCTCCATAAAATGTATGATCACCAACATAACGAACATTTAGTATTACTTCCCCATCGTCAATGACCGATCCGCGAAACAACCAATTTTGGCTTTCAATGGATCTTTCAGGGAATGCATCTTTATCTACGGAAGTTTTATTTATACTTTCGGATTCACCAGTCAATGAAGCTTCATTCACTTTAGCAGTCCCCTTCATAATAATCCCATCAGCAGGGATCTTATCACCTGATTGTAAAAGCACAACATCTTCTTTTACAATCTCACCTATGGGCAGATGTAAAAGCTGCCCATCACGAAACACATTGGCAGATATGCGCATGGCTTCTTCCTGTAGCTTCTGGAAGGAAGTTTCATTTTTAAACTCTGAAAAAGTCGCTACAAAAGTGGAAAGAACCACAGCAATAGCAATGGCTACTGCCTCATACCATTCGGTAACACCAAAGAATGAAAACAAAGTCATGATCCCTAATGCCACACATAGTATAATGATGATTGGGTCTCTAAAATTGCCTTTGAGTTTATCCCAAAAATTTTCTATTTCGGAAGGACTCAATTCATTTGAACCAAATTTATTTCTATTCTCCTCTACCTGCTGGGATGAAAGACCTTGAAAGGTATATTTCATTAATTGTACTTATCTAATATTTTTTTGTATTAATTAAATTTGCACAAATTTAGATGAATTATTGAATATTAGAAATAATCTAAAGACAATTCTTTCATTATCATTGTCTTTAGATTAATAGAAATGATTTTTGTTATGGGAATTTCGGGAATTTATCAAAATCAGGCTTTCTTTTTTCCATAAAAGCATTTTTACCTTCTTTGGCCTCATCAGACAAATAATATAAAAGTGTAGAGTTTCCTGCTAGTTCCTGAATACCGGCTTGACCGTCAAGCTCTGCATTGAAGGCAGATTTAAGCATCCGGATAGCCAGTGGACTTTTATCCATGATTTTCTCCGCCCATTCTACGTATGTCTCTTCAAGTTTTTCAAGCGGAACAACCTTATTTACAAGTCCCATTTCACGGGCATCTGTAGCATCATATTGATCGCACAAATACCATATTTCACGGGCTTTTTTCTGACCAACAATTCTTGCTAAATAAGAAGCGCCAAAGCCACCGTCAAAGCTACCTACTTTAGGGCCTGTCTGACCAAACCTGGCATTTTCTGCTGCAATGGTCAAATCACAAATAACATGAAGCACATGACCACCACCAATTGACCAACCAGCCACAGCAGCTATCACAGCTTTAGGAATTGACCGGATCATTTTCTGCAAATCCAATACATTTAATCGTGGTACCTCATCAGAACCTACATAACCACCATGACCACGTACACCTTGATCTCCACCACTACAAAATGCTTTACCTCCTTCACCAGTTAATACAATTACTTTTAGCTCCGGGGTATCGCGACATATATTCATCGCATCAATCATTTCCTTTACGGTAAGCGGAGTAAAGGCATTGTGTACTTCCGGTCTGTTGATACTTATTCTCGCTATTCCATTATACTCCTGAAAGAGTATTTCCTTGTATTCCTTTATTGATTTCCAGGGATTATTAAGCTTCATTTCTTATTGTTGATTTATATTGTTGAAATACTTTTTGATTTATACTATTTACTGTTTCGATCTCTAATATTGCTGCTTTATCTGTATCAGTTAAAAATTTTGTTATCTCATTTTCCAATCCGGATTGTCCATCACAAAAATAATATTCCATCCCAAAATCCTTAGCCGTATTTCGTGCAGTCAATTTTTGGTTTGTTTCAAAATACTCCTCCAGTTCCGGTTGTTTACTAGGCCCATCGATCAATCGAAATATCCCTCCACCATGATTGTTAAATATGATTACTTTTAAATTATCAGGAAGATGATTGTGCCAGAAGGCATTCCGATCATAAAAGAAGGACATATCACCTGTTAGTAAAAAATGCATTCCTTTGTTATGAATAGCATGTCCTACCGCCGTTGAATTACTTCCATCAATGCCGGAAGTTCCTCTGTTAGCATAAATTGCCCTTCCCTTTTTATTGGATAAAATATTAGCATATCGCACAGACATACTATTGGCCAAATGTACCGTACAGTTTTCAGGTAGGGCATCCCATATCAATTGAAATGCTTTCATTTCGCTAAATGTTGCCGCTGACAAAAAACTATCAATATTTGATTTTGCTTTTTCCTGAAGCTTTAACACATCTTTTAAATAGTTTTCATCCGTTTCAAATTTTGCCTTTGCTATTGAAGCGAAAAATCCGACAGCAGTATGTTGGAACACTTTTTTCAAGGAAAGGTAAGTATCTGCCGGAAAATCATTTTCCGCAACATGCCAATGCACTAAATCAGATTTATTTCGCAATGCCAATTTTAATCTTTTTGACAAGATGGATCTTCCAAACGAAATAATAACATCTGGTAAACCAATTTGTTCAAATGTAGGGCTAAAGGAATCGTGCATTAAAATCCCATTTTTAAATGAATGAACATTGGATATGGCATCCGCAAAAACAGGGATATGTTTAATAATTGAAAGATTTTTTAATGCATTGATCAATTCGAGCCCACCAGCTGATTGGCCTGCAATAATGGCTACCTTTTTACCATTTAGAAACTGTATATCTTCAGTCGACAATTCTTCCTTTACAACTTTCGAATATTGAAGTCGATCAATTACTATATTTTTAAAAACAATTTTTTCCTTTTCTTCCGGGTAAAATGGCTCGTCAATTGGCACATTAACTTGCACAGGTCCTTGGGGAAAATTGTATGCCTGAACTATTGCATCCCCCACTACTTTTCTAGATTCATCTACTAATTCAGGTTCACTTCCTTCAGGAAAGGTAAAATATTGTTTGATATGATTTTTATACAAATCCGTTTGGCGAATGGTTTGCCCATCGTTTTTATCAATCCATCGGGAAGGTCGATCGGCAGTAAACACCACCAATGGAACATTCTGATAATACGCTTCCGCAATTGCCGGGTAATAATTGATAGTAGCAGTACCGGATGTACAAACTAATACAACAGGTTTTGAAGAAGATTGCGCAATACCTAATGCAATGTAAGCAGCCGATCGCTCATCAGGAATAACTGTTTTTTTAATTTCAGGGTGTCGAGCAAAAGCAATGGTTAGGTGTGCACTTCTGGAACCGGGTGAGATTACTACATTTTGAATTCCCAATTGATGACAAATTTGTGGAATTTCGATGATGGAAGGAATAATCATATTGGAGCCCTGAAAAATTAAAAGGCAAGATTAATCATTTCAGGACATTTTATGGACTCTATCTTTAAAAATGTTTTAAATCTTTAAGATGGTAACTTCCACACGACGGTTTTTTGCCCTGTTTTCTTCATTATCATTTGGAGCAACCGGATTGGAAGGCCCATATCCTACGGTAGATATTCTCTTCTTATCTACTCCGTTGTTTACTAAATAATCCTTAACCGCATCTGCCCTATTTTGCGAAAGGCGTACATTTGCTGAACGATAGCCCTTGTTATCTGTATATCCTCCCAGCTCAATTTCTATACTGGGGTTTTTAACCAGCAGGTTATAAAGTCTGTCCAATTCCGGTTCAGATTCTGGAAGCAAATCAGGTTTACTTTGAGCAAAAAACAAGTTCTCAAGATTGAATTTCTGACCTATCAATACCGGATCCAATAAAATATATTTAGTAACTTTTCTTGAAGCACCTACATCATTTAAAGTGAGTTCTTCTTCATAATCAATGTACCCCTCTGCTTCCACCTTCAATTTATACTTATTTGATTTTGACAATCTAATGGTATAATCGCCCGTTTTTGCACTCGAATTCGTAAAACCTTCAAAGCCACTCTCCGGGATGGTATTTAGTTGAACACGAGCATATACTGGTGAATTATTCTTTCTATTAGACACTTTTCCTGTCAATACAATTACATTTTCTGGTTCTGGTTCTATATCCAAAGGAATACGATATATGTCTTTATTGGCTTGCTCCAGGGAATTTTCAGCAACCTGACCATCCGTAGACACAAAGTAAGCATACTTGGAATTAGCTGACACCGCAAAGTATGAATCCCATCCGGAGGTATTAATTTCATACCCGATATTAGTGGGACGAGTCCAGTTTAACCAGGAGTCATCCAGCCTTTTTGAATAGTACACATCACTTTCTGGTTGGGGAGCATGGCCATTTGACGAGAAATAAATTATTTTTTCATCAGATGATAAAAAGGGCGCGTATTCCACATTTTCCGTATTGATTATTCTTCCAAGATTTTGTGGCTTTGTCCAATCATTTCCTCCTTTATTAAAACTCACATAAATATCCTGGTCTCCAAAACTATCATCAGTTTGGATGGCCAAAATTAAAGTCTTTCCTGATGCAGATATAAAATAATCCTGAAATCGATTTAAATTTTGATAGCCTTCAATATTTAGTTTTTCAGGTTTAGTCCAGCTCCCATCCGGCTTTTTAGTAGAAACAGAAATACCATCATCTACCTGACCTTCTTCACCATAGGCATTGATCACCCATATCGTATTGCCATCGGGTGAAATGGAGCATATTCCATTAGGGTATTTATCGTTTAAAGGACTTCCAATATTTTGTGCTACTGTCCATTTCCCATTAATGAGATTAGAAAAATAGATATCTTGTTCATCACCTTTGCCCCCATAGTTTTCGGGAGCATTCTGACGTACAAAGTATAAAGTATTGCCATCGGGTGAAAGTATTGGCTTTGCCTCCGCATATTGAGTATTTATTTTTTCACTTAACTTCTCTTTTTCATCGGCAAATTTCACTACCTCATTAAAATCCAAATCTTCTAGATCAATCAAGTTATTTATGTCCTTTTCACTTTGAATAGCCTCACAAATTCCAACAGCATCAATTTGGGCCCAACCAGGTTTGTCTAACGAATTAAGATGAATGGATACTTTTGCTACTTTATAAGTGGTCTTTTGAATGTTGATCGTCATCACCCTAGCAGGAATATTAATCACTTCCTTATCAGGCTCATAAATTTTATATTCATTCCCCTCTGTATCAATCAAAACTACCTTGGCGATCCTGTTAGGTAAAAAGTTTTCTACAATAATGATCTGACTTACCTGGGTTGGGGTAGAATACCCTACCGTAAATGTTCCATAGGCACGATCGGCATTTAACCGAAATGCATTTCTATTTAATCTACCATATGGTTTTGCGTCGGGCTGACCCAATACTTTTTTGGCAGAAAAATCTTCTTCATCGTAATTATTGTATTGAAAATGCAATTGACTGGCCCACTGAATATCCTGGGCATTAGCTTGTGAAAAGGACATTAATATCCCTAACAAACTAACCATTAGAGTGAAACGATTCATAAGCTGTGGATTGCGTTCTTCAAAAAATGAAAAACCAAATTAAAAAAGTCATATTAATCCTCAAAGAATAATATGACTTAATCGCAATTTTTTTACCGAAATATTACAGAAAATAAAATGTTACCTTCCTATAAATCAAGGATTTCTACTTCTACGCGTCTGTTTTTAGCTCGGTTTTCTTCGGTATCATTTGCAGCAACAGGTCTGTTTGGACCATATCCTACCGCTTTTAGCCTGTTTTTATGAATACCTTTATTTAAAAGGTAATCTTTTACCGCGTTAGCACGCTCTTCAGATAATCGCATATTTGCAGATCGATAACCTTCACTATCCGTATGGCCGGAAAGTTCAATTTTCATTTTTGGATGATCCATTAACAATGTATATAACCGATCTAATTCAGGAGCGGATTGTGGCAATAACTCCGGTTTACTCTGTACAAAGAATAAATTATTAAGTGCAAATCGATGACCTTTTTTTACTGAAGTCATTCCAAAATGGCGCGTTATTTCACCTGCATCTTCTTCTGTAACAAAATCAATTGTATCAATAACTGTTATATAACCAATAGCTTCTATGGTTACCAGGTAAGAGTCATTGTTAGATAGTTTAACATCATAATTGCCATTTCTAGCATCCGTAATGGTAAATGCATCAAACTCGGCGCTCTTCATTGACTTCAAGGTGATATTAGCATAAATAGGTGCATTATCTTCTTCTCTGAAAATTTTACCATTCATAGCAATTTGCCTTTCTGGTTCAGGTTCAATATTCAGTGGAATTCGATATATATCCAAACCTGATATAGTGTTTTCGCCTTCACCAGAATTCTCTACTGTTGAAACAAAATAGGCATATTTATTTTCAGGTGAGATAGTGAAATAGGAATCAAGGCCTGGAGTATTTACTTCCAATCCAATATTTTTTGGTTTTGACCAATTTAACCAAGTATGATCTAAACGTTTAGAATAATAAATATCCCCCATTTCATTGGGGCCATGTCCTGTTGAAGCAAAGAATAACACTTTTTCATCAGCAGACAATAAAGGTGAATATTCTATTCCCTCAGAATTTACAGACCTACCAAGGTTTTGTGGTTTTGTCCAGGTATCATCTTCCTTTAGAAAACTTACATAAATATCCTGTTCACCTACGCTTCCTTGAGTTTCTATTGCCAGAAGTAAAATTTTACCTGATGGCGACATAGAATAATCCTGGAATTCGCTAATATTATTAAAGTTATCAATATTCAAACTAACAGGAGTTGACCAACTACCATTTTCTAACCTAACAGATTTAGAAATACCATCCTGGATAATTCCATTTAAGGTGTCATAAGAATTAAGTAAATATAGGGTATTGCCATCTGGCGAGATAGAGCAAATACCATTAGGATATTTGTCGTTAAGCGGTTGCCCGATATTTTGACCTACTGTCCATTTACCATTGACCAACTCTGAATAGTAAATATCTTGTTCATCAGAGGCGCCCCCAATATTTTCAGGAGAAAACTTCCTGACATAATATAAAGTTTTTCCATCAGGAGAGAGAATAGGCTTAGCTTCTCCATAACTGGAATTAATGTTTTCACTCAATTTTTCTTTTTCCTTGGCAAACCGAAAATTTTCCTCTGATTCGAAATCATCAATTTGTATGATCTCATTTAGTTTATCATCAGAATAAACTACTTCTGAAATTCCAATAGCGTCAATTTGTGCCCATCCTGATTTCTCAATGGTATTGAGGTGAATAGTTACGGCAGCTACTTTATAAGGAGTTTTTTCAATATTAATACTTAAAATACGAGCAGGTACATTAATCCATTCTTTGCGAGGCTCATAGATCAAATGTTCATTTCCATCAACATCTTCAAGAATCAATTTTGAAATTCGATTGGGAAGAAAATTTTCAACCACAACAATCTGACTTACAGGTATAGGGTTATTATATCCCACTTTGATAATCCCATAAGAATTTTCCTCCTTCAGACGAAAGGCATGCTTATTTAATTTCCCATAAGGTTTAGCATCTGGAAAACCTAAAACCTGGTTTCCATCAAAAGCAGTATCACTATATTGATTGTGTTGGAAAATTAATCGGTCAGCCCAATGAATTTGCTGAGGAGCCGAAATTGATACACCAATGCCAAGTACCAATTGAAGAATTAGTAGGTTTAAGAATTTCATAATTTAGTTGCTTAATATCAGTTTTGGTTATCTATAAAAATTTCAAGTGGCTGTGGTATTCTACTAAACTGATGTTACTTTCTATTATAAAAGCACTGTTTTATCATATTATTTAATACAAATATATTTGATTAAATATTAAATTTAAAACAAATTAATAATTTATTAACCAAGCAACTAGTAAAATAATAATTTAATTGCGAATATTTTAATCATAATCCAGTGATCTCTATTTCAACCCGACGGTTTTTAGCACGTGATTCTAACGTATTATTTGGATAGAGAGGTTGGGTTGGTCCATATCCTTTTGATTTCATTCTTTTCTTGGAAACCCCTCTTTCTATAAGATAATTCATTACGGCTTCAGCTCGCTGATCAGACAATTTCATGTTTGCTTTAAAATACCCCTGGTTGTCTGTATGCCCTTTTAATTCGATTTCCATGTCAGGATTTTCAGCCATTAAACTGTATAACCGCTCAAGTTCTGTTTCCGACTCGGGGAGTATATCAGGTTTACTTTGGACAAAAAACAAATTATTTAATTGTACTACCTGTCCTATCTCTATGGGTACCAAATATAGATTTTTTTCAATCTCTTTATATTCTTTTACTTCTGTAAAATCCTCATTTTCAAATACTGATATATATCCTTTTGCTTTCGCTAAAAAACCATAAAGATTACCTATCGGCATGACTATCTTATAAGCACCATCTTCCGGGTTAGACTTGGCGATTCCATCTTCATTGTCGTTATTAAGGCTTTCATAGTTGATTTCAGCTTCAATTGGTCTATTTGTTTTTTTGTCTAACACCCTACCTGTCATCAATACAACCGGATCTGGTTTAATATCTTTACTAAGGGAAATCCTAAAAATATCTCCTGCTTCAGCAGAATTATTTTCATCAGAATTTATAGAAACAAAATAAGCATAATCACCTTTTGCTGTTACGGTATAATAGGCATCCCATTCTTCACTATTTACCTCTGGCCCGATGTTTTGTGGTTTGGTCCATTTTGTCCAACTTTCATCAAGACGCCTGGTATAAAAAATATCGCTTCCTCCTTCACCGCCATGTCCATCCGATGAAAAGTACAATGTTCTATTATCTGAAGCCAAGAAAGGAGAATATTCAACCGAAGATGTATTTAAAGTACTCCCTAAATTTTTTGGGGTTGAAAATGTTCCATCCTCATTGCGAAAGCTGACAAACATATCCTGGTCTCCAAAACCACCTTTTGTTTCAATTGCCATAACAAGGAATTTTCCACTGTTTGATAAAAAATAATCTTCGTATTCATTTTTATTGTAAAACTCCTCTATCTCAATTTTAATGGGTTGTGTCCAACCTGATGCTGTTCGAAATGAAAAAGATGCCCCTTTGCCTTCTACTGATCCATCTTCTTTATAAGAATTAATAACGACCATCGTATTACCATCAGGTGAAATGGAACAAACACCATTAGGCTCGTCATCATTTAGAGGACTACCAACATTTTGGGCTAATCGCCATTTACCATTCACAAAATCTGAATAATAAATATCCTGTGGATCACGCTTCCCCCCAATATTTTCCGGGTAATCCCTACGAGCAAAATATAGTGTCCTTCCATCAGGTGAAATGACCGGTTTGATTTCCCGATAAGGAGTGTTAATTGATCCATCGAGTAATTCTCGCTCGGCAGAGAATGTCAATTCCTCTTCAATGATGGTTTGATCACTTTTGGTTATTTCAAGCTTCTGTTCATTATTCAGCTGTGAATAGCTCAGACCTACAGCATCGATCTGACTCCAAGCATTATTACCTATGGTATTTAAATGAACGGTGACCTTATTAATTACAAAATCAATTCCTTCGAGTGAAATTGATAAAAGTCTGGAAAAAACTCCTAATTCCTGTGGTACTTTTTCAAAAACAACATATTCTGTCCCATTAGTATCAAACACTATCACCTTAGTGACTCTTCCCGGAGCAAAATTTTCTGCAATTAAAATTTCCTTGGCTACTTTTGTGGATTGAAATCCCAAGGTGATAGTACCGTACGCGTCCTCACTTATAAGCCTGAAGGCCTTTTCATTTAAACTTCCGTATGGATAAGCATCAGGAGCCCCTAAAATCATCTCGCCCGACCAAGGTCCCTGCTTTTTAAATGCATTATATTGAAAGATCACCTCAGAAGCCCAGATGATTTCCTGGGCACATATTTTATTAGATAAACTGGCTGAAATAAGTATAATTAACGAATATTGTAGCAGGCTTTTCATCTAATAAATTTACAAAAGTTTACGAAGCTTAAGAAAAACTTAAAAAGTGAAAACCACCTTTATTTTATTAACAATTATCAAATATCCCACAAATTAATTCAGTGAAAAAAATTGTGAAATCGATTGCGTAATGAAAAATTGATTAAACAACCCTTGCTGACTATATTTGCATTTTTATTTACAAAACATAATTTAAGATGAGTGATTCAACCATTAAAAAAGCAGCAGACAACATAAGAATCCTTTCAGCAGCCATGGTAGAGAAGGCCAAATCAGGCCATCCGGGAGGTGCAATGGGAGGCGCTGATTTTATCAACGTACTCTATTCAGAGTTTTTGAATTTTGACCCCAATGATTTATCCTGGCAAAACAGGGACAGATTTTTCTTAGATCCGGGACATATGTCTCCGATGTTGTATTCTATGCTGTCATTGGTAGGAACTTACTCAATGGAAGATGTGGCTAACTTCAGGCAATGGGGAAGCGTAACTCCAGGACACCCGGAAGTAGATGTAGCAAGAGGAGTAGAAAACACCTCAGGACCATTAGGACAAGGGCATACCTTCGCTGTAGGAGCGGCGATTGCTGAAAAATTCCTAAAAGAACGATTTGGAGATTGGATGTCGCATAAAATATATGCCTACATTTCTGATGGTGGTATTCAGGAGGAAATTTCTCAGGGAGCTGGAAGAATAGCTGGCTATTTAGGGTTAGGTAATCTGGTTATGTTTTTTGACTCAAATGATATTCAATTGTCATCTGTTACTGACGATGTGACGATAGAAGATACAGCCAAAAAATATGAAGCTTGGGGATGGGAAGTTGTGACCATCGATGGCGACGATACCCAGCAAATCAGGAAAGCACTTCAGCAAGCAAATGATCAAAATGAAAAGCCATTCCTGATCATTGGTAAAACCATCATGGGTAAAGGAGCTTTGACAGAAGATGGCCAGAGCTACGAGCGACAAGTATCAACACACGGTATGCCACTAGGAGCTGCAGGAGCATCGTTTGCAAAGTCTATTGAGAACTTAGGTGGTGATCCGGAAAATCCATTCCAGATATTCCCTGAAGTAAAAGCATATTGGGAGGAGATTCTTGAGAAAAAAGCTGCTTACGCTCAAAAGAAAAAAGAAGAACAAGCTGCTTGGGAAAAAGCAAATCCTGAATTAGCTGAAAAATGGAAACTTTTCCATTCAGGAAATATTCCGGAAATTAATTTTGAAGAAATACAGCAAAAAGAAAACATAGCTTCTAGAGCTGCATCAGGAACTGTATTAGCTGCTTTTGCTGATAAAATAGAAAACATGATCGTTTCATCTGCTGACTTATCTAATAGTGATAAGACAGATGGGTTCCTTAAAAAAACAACACCATTTAAGAAAAACGATTTCTCAGGAGCATTTTTACAAGCTGGAGTGGCTGAATTAACCATGGGTGCTCTGGCAAATGGAATGGCCCTTCATGGTGGAGTTATTCCAGTATGCGGAACATTCTTTGTATTCTCAGATTATATGAAGCCAGCAGCACGTCTTGCTGCATTGATGCAATTACCTGTTAAATATGTGTGGACACACGATGCATTTAGAGTAGGAGAAGACGGACCTACCCACCAACCTATTGAGCAGGAAGCACAAATCAGATTGTTAGAATCATTAAAAAACCATCATGGTGATAACAGTATGTTGGTATTGAGACCTGCTGATGCAATCGAAACAAGTGTTGCATGGAAAATGGCAGTGGAAAATACTAAAACACCAACAGCTCTTTTATTATCAAGACAAAACATTAAGGATATCCCTGCTATGCCTGGATCTACCAGATATCAGGATGCATTGGGCGCCTTTAAAGGAGCTTACGTGGTAAAAGAAGCAGAAGGCACACCTGATATTATTTTTGTAGGAAATGGATCAGAAGTTAGCACACTTTATGATGGTGCATTAAAACTGGAGGAAGAAAAAGGTCTTAAAGTAAGAGTAGTATCTGCTCCTTCTGAAGGTCTGTTCAGAAGCCAGCCAGTTTCTTATCAAAAAGAGATCATACCATCAAACATCCCTGTATTGGGACTAACAGCTGGTTTACCAATCACGCTGCAAGGTTTAGTTGGCGCTAACGGAACTGTAGTTGGTTTAGATCATTTTGGATATTCTGCTCCTGCAAAAGTACTGGATGAAAAATTCGGTTACACTGCAGAGAATGTGTTCAATAAAGCATTGGAACATCTGGAAAATTTCCAGAAAGTAGAATCTTAATCTTATTGAAATTAACAAATAATGGAGGTTGCTTTTACGAAAAAGCAACCTTTTTTATTTTAAGATGTTTCCATAAAAACACTATGCTTAAAATTGCCTGGAATAGCTATTATAACCACCCACTTCCTTCCGGACATCGATTCCCAATGATTAAATATGATCTTATCCCAGAACAATTATTATATGAAGGGACGATAAGTTCACAAAATTTATTTTCCCCTACCCTACTATCTGAAAATCATATTTTATCAACGCATATCAACGCATATTGGGACAAGCTGAAAAACGGTTCCCTCACCAGATCTGAAGAAAGAAGAACTGGCTTTCCCTATTCAAAACAATTAATTCGAAGAGAAAGAGTCATTGTTCAAGGAACGATAGACTGCGCCGTATTCGCCATTAAAAACGGCGTTGCTATCAATGTAGCTGGAGGTACACACCATGCATATACAAATAAAGGAGAAGGCTTTTGCTTATTAAATGATATTGCGGTAGGTGCAAATTATTTAGTAAACGAAAAGAATGCAAACAAAATATTGGTGGTAGATCTTGATGTACATCAGGGTGATGGAACAGCAGAAATATTTAAAGGATCAGAAAGTGTTTTCACTTTTTCCATGCATGGCGAAAAAAACTTTCCATTAAAAAAGCAGGAATCATACCTAGATATCCCGTTAAAAGATAAAACCAGCGATAAAGAATATTTAAAATTACTAGACTACCATTTAAAAAACCTGATTGACGAAGTCCAACCCGAATTTATTTTTTATCAAGCTGGAGTGGATATATTAGCTACGGATAAGTTGGGTAGATTAAATATAACAGCTAATGGGTGTAAAACCAGGGATAAAATGGTGATTAAAACCTGTAAAAAGAATAAAATACCAGTAGCAATAAGCATGGGAGGTGGGTATTCACCCGATATAAAGGAAGTGGTAAATGCCCATGCAAACACCTATCGATTATGTCAGGACATCTATTTTTAACATAAAAATTTGTATCGACAATTTCAACATACCTCAGCGTCACATGATCCTTCGGTTTTTAGAAGAGCAGTATTTATAAGTGTGCTTACTGGTTTTTTCATGTGGGTAATCAAAATCTATGAATGGACAGGGGCCAAGGATTTAAGTTTTTTGGGGATTTACCCAAGAACGCTAAAAGGTAGCATTGGAATTTTCACCGCACCTTTCATACATTCGGATGTATTACACCTTTTCTCAAACACCATCCCCTATGTATCACTTACACTTATTCTCTTTTACTTTTATTCAAAACGAGCCTGGGAAATTTTTCTTTGGATCTATATTACTACAGGAATATGGGTATGGGCATTTGCTCGTCAATCGTACCATATTGGCGCTAGTGGGGTTATTTACGGATTGGCTTCATTCTTACTAATCAGTGGATTTTTGACGAAAAATATTCGACTGATCGCCATTTCCCTTGTGGTACTATTTTTATATGGCGGTATGTTTTATGGAATTTCGCCTCACACTGTTTCTAATGACACCTCCTGGGAATCTCATTTAATGGGAGCAATATCAGGGTTAATTTTTGCCTTTTATTTCAAACCTAAAAGAACCGATTACGAACCTGAACCTGCGGAATTAGATAAAGGTGAAATTGATACTACTTCAGAAACACCTATTGAAATTATTTATCATTATAAAGAGAAGTCAAAAGACGATAAATAGAAGATAAGTTTTAACATACTTTCCATTCTTTCCTTATCTTTGCAAGCCATTAAAAATTATAAGAATGAAAAATTTATCCATTGTTTTAAATGTCATTTTATTGATAGCTGTAGCGGTACTTTATGTGCTACATTTTTCTAATTCTAATACTGAATCTACTTCAAGTACAAATGAAACAGAAGTAATAAATTTGAAAGACTTGTCTATCGCATATGTCAATACAGACAGTATATTAAAGAATTATACTTTTTTCGAAGAATTGTCGAGTCAATTTGAAGAACAACAGAAAAAAGCTGAAGCAAACCTTCAACGAAGAGCTCAAGGATTACAGCAAGAAGTAGTTAACTTTCAAAATACTGCTGGTAATATGACTAGAAACCAAGCTATGGCTGTACAGGAAGATCTTCAAAAGAAAGAACAAAACCTGATGCAATACGAACAAAAGCTACGTCAGGATTTAATGCTTGAAGAAGCAAAAATGACGGATTCTATATATACCAAGCTTACTGGTTTCCTAAAAGAATATGGAAAAGAAAATGATTTAAAACTTGTATTAACCTATCAGAGAGGTAGCGGGGTTTTGTTTGCTAATGATGGTCTTAATATTACTGACATCGTAATTGACGGTCTTAATGAAGCTCACAGCAAGAAACAAACACAACCATCAGATTCAACTGGCACAAAATAATATTAAAAAGGGAGGCAAAAGCCTCCCTTTTATTTTTCCTTCAGTTTTATTATCTCTTGTTGTAATTCCATCACAACTTTCGCAAGTTTCTTCAAGTCCATTGATTCATCTTTATCCTTTTCAGGAAATGATAAACTGACATAGGCTTTTGCTTCCCAAATTTCCAACACTTCCTCCGCAGGCACTTCATAAGGAGAGTATTGTTCATTATCAGATACTAAGTACAGCTTTCCATTTTCCTTTACATAGTTAAACACTCTTTTATATACCACTCCTTCTTTCTCCGAAACGATGACATAGGTTTTCCCATTTGATATCTCATCAATACTTTCCAGATATTTTCCAATGACAATGGTTCCCGGTAATAATGGGAGCATGGAGTCCCCACTCAACTCAAAAGCTCGATAGGTAGCATTAGTGGGTAAAACCGGAAGTTGAAACTTAGGTAATTCCTCAATAAATTCCGGGTCGGCATACCCATTGAGGTATCCTGCAGATGCTTTCTGAGGCACCAGATCTATGTTTTCCTTATCATTAGCATCAACCGTAATTGCCAACACCTTCGTCTCTTTTTCATTTTTACCTGTTGGGATAGCTTCTAATGGTGGGTTATTGGTTAAATCCTCACTGATCAATTTATCTACTGTAATTCCGAATATTTCAGAGATTTTTAACAGGTTATTTAACCGAGGATCTGCCCTACCCTCTTCATATGCACCCAAAAGGGATCGCTTTATTCCAATTTTTTGTGCCATTTGCTCTTGGGTAATACCACTTCTTTTCCGTAGGTATTTGAGGTTTTGGCTTACTATGCTCATATTTTGTTCTTGATTTATTCTATGTTTTCACTACAAGCCTATTGTCGGCTTGTTTCACTTAATTTTTAAACAACACAAAATTATCCTTGAATTTAGAATTAGTTCTGCTTATTGAAAACAAATTGCTTTGATAATAATTTTCATACCTTCCCACTTTATTTAGCAAGTGTTTAATTTCTATTACCACCTCTTTTAATGTCCTGTCAGATTCTACCAATGTATACCCATATAAGTTTTGATCGGTAGCCTTTGCAATGTAAAATTTCACCTGGCATTTCCCTGACTGAAGTCTTTTACTTTCGATCCTCAATTGATAATTATCCCCTTTTTCATTATATGTTTCTTGCATTGACCTGTAGAATTTCATTTTCAAAAAAAGAACTTTTGCTATTATTTTTAGTATATTTACTCATAAATTTAGTTTTTTATTTCTAAAACAAAAATTAAAACTAAATTATTTAGCTAAAAGACAGATGACATCAACCAACAACAACAGGGCGATCCTTCACATGGATCTGGATGCTTTTTTTGTTTCTGTAGAAATACATCGCGACAACCGGTTGGCTGGCATTCCTCTTATCATTGGAGGAAAAAGCGACCGTGGCGTGGTAGCAGCCTGTAGTTATGAAGCACGGAAGTTTGGCGTACACTCTGCCATGCCTATAAAACTCGCCATGCAGCTCTGCCCGGACGCATTGATTATTTCGGGGGACATGGAAGCCTACACCCGGTTTTCTAAAGATGTTACGGAAATCATACGATACAACGCTCCCCTTTTTGAAAAGTCATCTATTGATGAGTTTTACCTGGACTTATCAGGAATGGACAAGTATTTTGGTACCTACAAGTGGGCTTCTGAGCTACGGCAAAAAATCATGCATGAAACCCATCTCCCCATCTCAATGGGATTGTCTATCAACAAACTAGTATCTAAAGTGGCTACGAATGAAGCTAAACCCAATGGACAGCGACAGGTATTACGAGGTGAGGAAGAAATATTTCTCGCTCCTATGCCCATCCGGAAAATCCCCATGATTGGAAAAAAGACGGCAGAGTTCCTTTATGAAATGGGCATCACCCATGTAAAAACACTTCGAGAGATGCCTGTGAAAATGCTGGAGGCGGCTTTTGGGAAAAATGGCAGGGTAATATGGAACAAAGCCCATGGCATAGACAATAGCCCTGTCGTCCCATACCATGAGCAGAAGTCTGTCAGCACAGAAACTACTTTCGAATCTGACACCATAGATGTGGCCATGATTAGATCCATCCTAACAGCAATGGCAGAAAAGCTTGCCTTCAAGCTACGCAGCGAACAAAAATTAACCTCATGTATCGCTGTAAAAATCAGGTACAGCGATTTTGAAACGGTGAGTAAGCAGATGCATATTCCTTATACTTCGTCAGACAAAAACCTGATAGCGCATACATTGGAACTATTTAACAAACTCTACACACGAAGAGTACTCATACGGCTGGTCGGAATCAGGCTAAGCAAATTAGTGCATGGTAACTATCAAATTAATCTTTTTGATGACACAGAAGAAGAAATCCACCTATTTGAAGCTATGGACTATATCAAACACAAATACGGTCCAGGCTCTCTCATGCGGGCTACTACCCTAACTGCTGGAAGTCGCATCCGATATGATCACAAGGTGTTTTCCGGGTAAGAAAAGACATCATAAAACCAGTTTATTTTTATAGTTTTGCCACCAAATGAACTGGAAAAAAAATTATTTCACCCTGTTACAAACAGTGCTCCTGGTAATTGGAGCCAGCCTTATCATACTATTTAATAAAGGGGAGCTGGAGTTATTAATCAACCGGAAACTAACCTCTCCTGTATTGGATGTTTTTTTTAAATATGTTACACATCTCGGTGATGGACTGATCCTTCTACCACTTTTTATTTTAATGCTATTTATAAAGTATCGCTATGCGGCATTTGTAGCGATTATGGCACTGTACCAGCTAATTATTGTACACATCAATAAGCGTATCATTTTCAGCAATATGCCCCGGCCTAAAGTGTTTTTGGAAGGGCACGATTTACATTTTGTAAATGGAGTAGATATTCATAGCTACAATTCTTTCCCATCCGGCCATACAGCCACGGCATTTGCAGTTTATTTTCTATTGGCTATATTAATTGACAAAAAAGGCTGGTCAATATTCCTGTTTTTCCTAAGTATCACCATAGGTTTTTCAAGGGTTTACCTGATGCAACATTTCATAATTGATGTTTATGCCGGTTCTATTGCAGGCTGTCTTGCTACTTTATTGGCTTATTTTACCATTAAGAAAATCGACCAAAAGAAGGTATTAGACCGGAAATTAAGTTTCTAAACTCTTATTTTAGAATAATTACCTTTTCCCTGACATTGAGCTTGTTCTGATCTGTCAACTGAAGAATATAGACGCCATTCGGAATACGATGGGTATCAATCATGTATTTATTCAGTCCGGAATGGAAAGTACCATTATGGATCATAGCCCCTTTCTGATCAATTAACTTCCACTCGACATCATGATTAACAACATCACTGAAGTCAAGATTAATCATATTTTTTGCCGGATTAGGATATAGCAGAAGCTTGCCATTGTCTATAGTTTTCAGATCATCCAAACCAGTGATTGCTGCGTTTGGATCAACCGGCGGAAGGCCAATCATTTTAGCTTGTAAAACTCCCTTATCAGAGGGATTTCCAGATTTTTGTACAAAGACCACTACTGCAAGTTGACTGATATCGTACATATTCATATCACTTACATTCCAGGTAAACGTTCCGGGGATCGGTGTATTGAGAGTTGGATTGACAATCACAGTACCACTTTCATTCGGCACCATGTCTTTCACCACATTCCGTAATTCCGACCCATAATCTGTAATAACTTTTTCAACCGGCACCACATGAACAACTACTTCACCTATTGCTGTATCCAATGGAGTGACAACATAACTAATTTCAACTTCATGTGAACTCAATGTAGTCGTATCAATATCAATGCTGAAAAGTGGATCTTTTAAGGATTCATTTATTAGGTCTACAGTCGAAAATGAATTTGTTTCATATACAAACCTTTTCATTCCATCCATAATGACTACCGGCACAGCAGTTAATTCATATACTGCACCACGTGCGTCGGGAGGAAATGGATTATCTCTATAAAGATTATCAGGAATTGGATAATTTAAATGGTATTGTAATAATAAGCCATCATTACCCGCAAATGGGAGCGCATCCATT
>JBNLGO010000043.1:0-24649 GCA_050306095.1 Cyclobacteriaceae bacterium | reverse complement strand
AGGAAAGTTTCCAGGTCCCGTCATTGGCATCAAACCAATTTCCAGCTAACGAAGAAGGGACTTTTGAGGGTTTTGGCTCAATTTCTATATCAAATAACAACCAACTTGAACCACCAGGCTCTCCATAATCAAAACTGGTCACTGATTTACTCAATGCAGGAAACACCAATTTATATTCAAGAAAACCACTGGCAGGTACAAAATATGAAGCATCCATAGGTATACCAATACACTCCTTTATAACAAGTTTTTCTTCACTTCCTTCCTCTCGGATAAAGGTTCCTGAAGGAATCCTGATCCATGTTCCCGGATGATATGTGGTATGGAAATACAATTCTGTGGTTTGATTTGTCAATACTACTTTTTGCAAATCTATATTGCCTTTTCTTGCTCCTGTTTGAGGATGATCGATCACTTTTGCATTAGCTGGGATCTTTTGGTCTTTAATATAAAACACCTTTCTGCTTTTAGATGGAACATAGCCATCCGGTAATTGTCCTATAGTTTCTACCTTCGTGAATGCATTAACCTTAAGGGCATCTTCTCCTTTTTGAGCAGTAAACCAATGCGTTATTGATTTTGTAGGTTTTCTAAACGCAACATTCTCATTTAAAAGCCGGATCTCCTCTCCTTCTGGTTTGACGTACAAAGAATATGTGTTTTTCTCCACATCTACATCTACCCAGCACTGATACACATACCCAATTTCAAATGGTATTTTCGTTTTTTCCGTGCGGACAAACTGATCGCCATCAGCTGCATCAATGTGGTAAGACATCCCACTAAATCTTACAGCAACAGAATAATGATCTTCACTGGTAGGTTCTCCCTCTGACATGACAAAATACTGGTCAACTATGTTATTGTTGTTGACTTCTGAGGGAATTAACTCTGCAAAAAATATTGCTTTGGAGGTTACTGCTTCTTCCAGCGTATGAATACTGGATACCTTATACTGGGCAAAGGCAGAGCAATAAAAAAATAAAGCAATAGCTACCCCAAGGACTTTCCTTAGGTGAAGGGTCTTCATAGAAAATTTCATAATACGGTTATTTGGTTAATAAAAATACTATTTTTTATAAAAGTAGTTTAGAAAAAAAGCCTACAGAAAACAGGGTGAATAGAATGCTCAATGCAGATTGCTAAATCTCTTCATCGTTATAGTGGTTTTCTTTAGGTTTAAAGTTTCCAAATCATATAACTATATAAAGACAAAACATCCTGATTTTACCCCCCCTTGACGTTATTTTTTTCTGACAAAATAGAATTTTTTAAACAAGTTAAATGAAAGGATGAAATCAAAAAATAGAGTATCCGAAAATGGCTGATATTTGATTATATTCAGAAGTCCAGTCATTTCTTGTGGCCAGAATACTCCTATCTGTCTGACACCTAAACTCTAAACTATATCTTGCTCCGTGTTTATACCCAATGCCAAAACCATAATTTCTTAGCATTGTAAACAACTCTATTGGTTGGTGTAACTCATCACCATTTAATCTGTGGGATTCCATATAGGGATTAAAAAGAAAGTCAAAATAATATGAGGCATTTACAAATACCGTTGACTTATCCGTTAAAAAAAAATAATGTCTTATTCCAACAGGAAGCTCAATTGATTCAAATCTCACAGTAGAAATAAATTCCTTCTCAGGTAAACTAGGGGCACTGAAATGCTTAGTGGAATTGTAATATTGATAACACGGCTCTGCTATTATTGACCACTTATTTTTTAAAACCGGCAAGACGAGTTCTATCTCCACACCGAATCTTGAAGTTATTTTACTTCCGTATTCGACATCCTGTGGAGCAGACATCACACCATTTATAGCATTTAAAGAAGCATATCTGATCCCCGGCCTTAAGGTAAGGTTGACCAAAAACTTTTCCTCTCTTTTACCTAAAATGATAGCTTCAACATTATTACATTCACTATACCTGACAAAAAAATCAACAAGGTCTTTCTTATCATATTTCAATCCAGTAATGTCATTTAAAGAAAAACAATCGTTGTTCAATTTATCCATAAGCTGATGAATGTACGATTTGTTTTCAATGGTCTTATCATTTGCATTCCTAAATTGCTTATAAATTAATTGTTGAGGTTTAGAACCATCCAGACTGTAAAAGTATCTGACAAAACTGGGGTCTTTGTAAAGAAATAAATCTGCCTTACCTTCTACTAACACCTCTAAAAACAGGTGTCTTTCTCCAAATTCAGGTTCTATACTTTCACTCATTTTTTCCAGTACATCGCTAGAGATATCTATTTTTACTTTGTTACTGACATATTTATATCCATCATTTAACCCGAATTCTCTTACATCCTCCACAGATGCACTAAAAACTTCAGAATCTTCATAAAGCTTATACTTAAAACTTGATGGGTTATTGATTTTTCCTGTATTTTTTATAAAACACTCTTTTCTACTACCAGAATTATCAATAAAATAACCTTTTTCAAACCTCACCTGGGCCAATGCAAATTGATACGAGCAAAAAATTAAAGCACCTAAAAGTAATCTCTTCATAGAACAAAAATATTGAGTTCATAAAGATAATTTTACCTGTTTTAATAACAACTGATAAAGTTAACTTTTTAAAAATCACACCGTTTTTTTTCTCCTTACCAGATAGCAGAAGTCATAATTTTAGAGCCTGCTGAAAAAGCCCATGGTGTGACAAGTACATGGGGGCTAAGTGAAGATGAATGATAACGCTTCGAACTGAAGCCAACACGGCAACTGCCTCGCCGGTAAGGCTGGGTTGGCGTGCCAGTGGCTGATGAAATAAGGTTTAAAACATTGAAAATGAATGTGAGGAAATATGGTGTAGAAGGTAAAAATCCTTGTATTAGTTTAATTGACTGGCAAAGCTTAATATGCTTAAATATTACCCAATGTTTACTTCATTTGATATTTCACGTTTTTCAGCGGCCTATAATTAAAGTATGATACTTTGGTAAATGGTTATTAAAAAATTAATCAGGCAATGAAACCAATTAAAAAGGACACCCACTAAGCGTTAATTGGCTTGAGAGTGTCCATATTTATTTAAAAATTCAATTCGGGTTAGTTAACCGCTTATTTAGGCAAACTAGTATTCCCCGATGTTGCATAAAGTCCTAAAAGACAACCGGTAAATCCACCTGCTACATTGGTAGAGAGTACATCTCCAGGCACGGTACCGCCCAGGTTTTTAAACTCTGCTCCATCCACAGCATAGCTAAACTCATAATCGTTTCCTTTTGCTTTCACTTGCAACTGTACAGGAGAACTTATATCTATTTTTGTACTCGCAATAACCTCCGATTTGGTTTCACGATTTCTCATTCTTCCTGTGGTTTGTGTCTTTTCAAGAAGTAGGATATACTCCCCGTCCACTTTGGTAATACCAAACACATAATTAGATCCTTCATTTTGTAAACAAACGATACCTGCAAGGTCTTTTTCTGATCCTGGTTTATATGCTAAGGTTGTAGAGAAGGAAAAGCTATTATGCTGCTGGCGGTGAAAGAGCGTAGAAGTAGGTTTTAATTCCTTGATATTGGCTTCAAAAGGATTGATCGCCAAACCTTTTTTCGTAAATGAAATAAATTCTTCCCTCGGGCCTCGTAAACCTATCCAACGATAATCTAATTTACCGGAGCTAAAATCCTCAGTAATGGTGAAGTTTCCATTGGGGAAAAATCCTTTCTCGTTGGTTTTATTGGTAATTCCTTTAGGCATTTTAAGCTTTGGCTCCATAGGAACCAGGCCATTTTCAAAAACAGGAAACTCACCTGACCAGTCAACAGGAAGAATAAAGGTTTCCCGTCCGATATTTACCTGATCTTTTTCATTGGGACGAATAGCTAAAAATACACCGTAATATTTACCATCAGGACCTTCTACCAGGTCAGCATGTCCCGCCCAATCCACTTTATTTTTTCTCTCTTTTGGAAAATGTCGTTGCGTCAAAATTGGGTTACTTGGCGCAGGAATATATGGACCTTTAGGGTCATCACTAACAAAAATTACTTCACTGTGCCATCCACCTGTACCGCCTTCAGCGCACATCAAATAATACTTACCATTCTTTTTATAAATATGAGGGGCTTCTATCCAGATAGGTTTTTTAGAAAGATCTACTCCTCCATTGACGATGATTTTATCCGTACCTGGAATAACATTATCTTTTTCAAGATCATATTCCCACATTTTAATTACCCGATGACCACCATAAAGCTCCGTTCCTTGAGGAGGGGCATCATTATGTACGATATAGGCTTTCCCGTTGTCGTCAAAGAAAATAGAGGGGTCTATTCCGCCAAAATCAAGCTTATAAGGATCACTCCACCCTTTCATAGGATCTTTCGTCTTCACAATGATATTACCAGCACCTCCGGCAAATGCCGTAACAATCATATAAAAAGTATCATTGTTTTTATTATAGGTAATTCCTGGGGCATATACACCGCCACTAATTCCTGTATCATGAACATCCAATTGCGAAACTCTATCAAGCACGTGCCCGATTTGAGTCCAATTAACTAAATCTTTTGAATGAAAGATGGGCACTCCCGGAAACATGGCAAAAGTGGAAGTAACCAAGTAATAATCATCCCCCTTCCTTGTAATGGCCGGATCAGGATAACATCCCTGCAATATCGGATTGTAAAACTCATCTGATTCCAGCGCATTATCTTTGTAAACATCATCATTTCCCTGGTAAACTACTTTGGTAAATACCGGGGTGTTTTTACCAACCTTTTTCTTTGCATTGCCACCAGTATCAACACCGGTAAAAGAAAAGAAGGTCATTAAAACTGCTACTAATAAAAGTATTTGTCCTTTTCTCATTTCTTTGTCTTATTCTTAGATATTATTGATTAAATATTTAATTATTCAAAATAGAAAGCATTTTCTCGCCATAGCGTCTGCCCAGTTTGCGATACCCTTCAGCAGAAAAATGCAAGTGGTCGTCTATCGCATCACAATCTTCGGAAGAAATAATATGTGCATTAGGAATTACTTCTGGTAAGGTGGAGATAATGGCATTCATACTTGCGCAAGCGCCTCCTTCTCCTTCACTCACCAGTTCACCCGCTAACAATGGAACATTCTCAGCTGTAAGGCCCAGGTCTGAAAGCAGATTATCATACACCCCTTTTACTTTTTGAGGCCATTCTTTATCACCTGTATTTGATTCTCCCTGATGCAATAATATTCCTTTGATCACACCATCCTTTTGAGCAATTTTAGCCATCTCGACTAATCGTTTATATGGATTTCCATCATATTCATTCACCATTCTTTTGAGCCAGTCCGGTGCAGTCTCTACATACGATTGATAATTCTCTTTATCAAACAGTTCAATTTTACATCCACCTATGGATACATTCAAAACACCAATGGTGATGCTATCAGGTAGGCTTTCTACCAATGTCCGCCCGAAATAATCAGTAGGCGTCAGGCCTGTCCAGCAACGGCAAAGTGGTGGTTGCGCGGTGTACCATTCACCCTTGACCCTGCCAATCTTTGGACAGTCAACAGCTGATAACACTTTAAACCGGCTATCAACTGTAGTATCCTGGGATTGATACCGGGCATTTCCCTCCATGTTGGACTGACCAAAACTTAGGAATATATAAAAATTAGAATCCTGGGAAAATGCAGTCATGCTCACTATTGAGCCAATTAAAAACAGGAAAAACCTTAATCCATAAATCATGACTATATAGAATTTAATTTTTCTGCAATAATTTCCACCTGAGTCTGTCCATAACGGCAGTTGACTTTTACTCTATGTGCCTGTATTACTAGAGAATACTCCATATTTAGAGGGCTAATCCTTTTTTCTTCCCGTGCATCTATTATTGAGCAGCATGAATTATTTTCCCAACAACCGCTTTTTGTTTATTTTCACGATCAAAGAGTAAAGGGTAGTCTGTTCTTCCTCTCACCGGCCATCCGTTTTTCCAAGAATTGCCATCATTTACCCCCCAAAGTGTCACTCTGGAAATTTTATCCTCGTGTTTAATAAATAGATTGAAAAAATCCAGGTAACGATCATCAAATAGCTGCTGTACAGAATCAGGAAGGCCTTCCTGATATGGGTTCATTCTCTTTTCGTATTCAAAATTAGCGGATACCTCAGCTCCTACATTATCCCATGGAGCCGGTAGAACGGATAGATCCAACTCAGTAACCATTACGGTCACCCCTAATTCTGCGAAAGCCAAAATACTTTTTTCAAATTCATCGATTGAAGGATGATTCAATCCAATATGGCCCTGCATCCCAATTCCATCAATTTTTACTCCTTGTTGTTGAAGGTCTTTTACCATTTTCACTACTCCTTCACGCTTTCCAGGGTTTGCCATGGAATAATCATTATAGTATAATTCAGCTTCCGGGTCTGCATCATGGGCAAATTGAAAAGCCAGTTTAATAAAGTCGTCTCCAATGATTTGAAAAAATTTACTATTCCTCCATGAGCCATCATCTAGTATTGCTTCATTTACTACATCCCAGGTATTTACACGTCCTTTATACCGGCTAACAACCGCGTAAATATGATCTTTCATTCTTTGTATCAAAACCTCCCTGGAAACATCATTTCCATTCTCATCTGTAAAAAACCATCTTGGCGCCTGAGAGTGCCATATAAGGGTATGACCATTAATCAACATGTTGTTTTTTTCTCCAAACTCTACAAATTGATCCGGAAGTGAAAAATTAAACTCTCCCTCTTTGGGTTGAATCATTCCGCTTTTCATACAATTTTCGGCAACAATTGCATTAAAATGCTCCTTTACTACTTTCAAAGAACTAGAATCCCTGCCTGAAATCTGAAACCTGTTTAATGCAGTTCCGATATGGAATTTGTTCTGAAATGCTGCTTTTAATGAATTTGTTTCTGGCTCTTTTTCTTTCACATTTCTTGCACCGGTTAATATCAAAGCACCCACAAAAAACAGTAAAACAACTCCTGTAAATATACCTTTTTGTCTCATTTCCTTTTTTTTAATAATTTTTAATAATACCTAGATCATAGGGGATATTTCCGTAATCTCCGTAATCACCATTTACTACTCCCTGGATTAATAATTGACATTTATTTAAGTCTTCTACTTCCAAAAACTCATCATATCCCGATCGAATTACCTCAACGTGCGAAACCTGGTCTGTCCAATGATCTGCAAGGTCTATCAAGTCGTCTTTGTGTGCCCAGTTTTCTTCCAGCTTGATCCATTCACCTCCTAAATCTAACGCTTCCCACAGTTCCTGATGGCGGGTAATATCTTCTACTATCATATAATAGTGGCCATCTGATTTATTTTTATATACATGAACTGCTTCAAACGTTTCTGTAGCAACCACATCATACCCTGTCCAATTGTAGGGAAAATCCTCTATGGAGGTACTTCTTCTTTTTATGGATCGGGATCCATCTTGTGAGGAATAAAAACAATACACACGACTTTCGTCAGCAATACACCAAAAATCTATTCCATCGCCAAACCCCATTGTCTTTCCTGCTGCCCAGCCCTGCGGATCTGAAATATCGGTATTGGTAGAAAAGGTAGCTCCCAATCCGCTTTGATACACTAAATACCACTTGGATTGTGGCTCAAACCAAAAAACCTGGGGAGCACAAAAATAACCACCACCATTAAGGGCATCCATATAAATATGGTCAGCATCTTTTAATTCAGGAAGTGTTGCTGCTGAAGCATAGCCCATTCGCCATCGGGTAGCATCACGCCCGGTAAAAAAAAGATGGTACTTCCCTTCATAGAAAACAATACTTGGATCTTTGACAGAAATTTCATCAAAAGCACCCTCCGGACCGTTTTCAAAATTTCTTGCTTCAACCATCCATGTAGGAGATAGTTGAACATTTGAAGGAACAAAATCCCCTGCTTCCTGGATTAAAATAATGGAAGTATCCTTCAATATATTATGCCCTCCATCGAGTGCCTGAAGATATAATTCTTGTTTGTTAAGTTGGTTTAATTTATTGGCTTTATAGGTTATTTCTACTTCCGTTTCAATAAATTCTTCTGACATACTCCCGCCAAACGAAGGGGAAATATTTGTTACAAAATCCATCCCTTCACTGGCGCTTTTCGCTAAAAGTTTCCAATTAGTAAGGGATGAGTTTATTTCGACAGTAAAACTGCCCCCGGTTGATGATAAGAAGTCTGTTTTGACATCATGTGTATTTAATAAAAGTGCTGGAGCCTGTTTTATCGATTCTTGATCATTGCAAGAAAAAAGAATCAAAGAAATGATAAACAATTGGAGAATTACCAGGCGAGTATTTTTTTCTAACAATCTACCGATCATTTTTTTAAGTGAATGAAGGAGGGAGGGGGTTAATTCAAAGCTTACCTCTAAATAATTCTGTACAAGGTGTTTCTGACCACTCATATTCATTTATTGAAAAAATGTGTGAAGTTAATCGAGGTTTTCCTTTTAAAAATACCGACAATAATAGGTCAGATTCTTAATGCAAAAATGATAGGGAAGGTTGGCAACCAGAATAGAATTCTATTCCAAATTGCCAACCTTTATAATTCTACTATTTACTTAATCCTTCTGCAAAACTTGAATAGGCAGCTTTACGTGTAAACTGTCCATTCCATAATCCTTGCAATAAGGTATCATCAAAATCAGTTGCACCCCAAACGGTAATACCATATCTCTGGTCAGCAGGTACATTTGCTTTGTACATATCTACTACGTACTTATACATTTCAGCTTGCTGTAGATATAATTCTGCCGGAGGATTTTGCTCACCGATCGTCACATTTAATTCTGATATCCTTATCTTTTTTCCGGTAGCAGCTAACATCTGGAACATTTGCACAATATTATCTTTATCTGTATTCAGATCAAGATGCATTTCTGTTCCGATACCATCAACAGCAGCACCTTTTCCTTCAATGTACGCTACATAATCAACCAAACTTTTGCACTTCGCTAAATCAGCTTCCAGATTTGATTCATTTATGAATAATAAATCACCTTGTTTTGCATTTTCCCTGGCTAAGTTGAAAGCGATTACCGCATAATCATCACCAAGGTAATCCTGCCAGTAAAATTCATCATCTGCTAATTCTTTACCAGCGCCGCTTCTAAGTGCTGTAGGATTATCGTCATCTAATGGTTCATTCACTACATTCCAGGCATTCACATTCTCTTTGGACGCTGTCATCATACCTGCAATCCAGTTTTCAAGGTGAAAACTAAGGGTGTCAAATTTTTCTTCAGGCGTCATTTCAATGATCTCTTCCTGACCACCAGCCTCATTATACCAGCTTAACTCAATGTTATCAAAGTAATAATTAGTAGCTGTGGCACCCAGGTTAAATGCTATAGCACCTACTTCTGACGTATTAGCATCCGCTGTTATTTCCACTGAAATATGCGTCCATTCTGTGGTAGCATTGATGGCACCAAAGAAGTTCCAGTGTTTATATTGATAAGGTACCACGTGTGCCTGTGTAGGATAGGATACGGCTACATCTGCCTTTACATCCATACTCAGTCGATACTTTTGGCCCAGTTCCGTATTAGGTGAAAAGGTGATGAAAAACTGTGCGTCCCAATCGTTGGCACGAACTTCAGCATTATTTATCATCAAGGCTCGACCCGTTCCGTTAGCACCTGTTCCATCTGCAGTAAATGACATCACCGCATTTGAGTTTGAGGTATAATTTGAAGCATCGGCTGTTTCAAAATCATTAGCAGTCATGATGTCCCAGGTTGGGCCACCACCACTCTCATTAAATTTTGTTAAACTGATATTGTCAAAATAGTAATTGGTGGCGACTGCTCCCAGGTTAAATGCTATTGCGCCTACTTCGGCGGTTTCTGCCGTAATGGTAATTTCTACTTCAAACGTGGTCCATGCCGTAGATGCATTTACCGCTCCAAAGAAATTCCAGTGTTTGTATTGGTAAGGTACTACATGCGCTTGCGTTGGGAAAGAAACAGCTTCGTCTGCACGTACATCCATGGTAAGTTTATAAACTTCACCCAATTGAGTATTCGGTGCGAAAGTGATAAAAAACTGTGCATCCCAGTCATTTGCACGAACTTCTGCATTATTAATCATTAATGCTCGTCCCGTTCCGTTAGCACCTTCACCATCAGCTGTAAAAGACATAACGGCATTAGAATTTGACTGGTAATTGGAAGCATCGGCTGTTTCAAAATCATTGCTTGTGATAACCTCCCATGTTGGTCCGCCAGTAGCCGGTATAATCGTAGGGGCGATGGTGCTATTTAAAAATTCAGCATTTTGCCCTTTATGCCAGGTGAGTGCATGACCAAACGCAGCAATACCTGCTTCATTGGTCATATTTAAATAATCCTCCACCTTACTGGTTTCCAGGCTACCATCAGCTAGCACTACGTCACCATGATTCATTCCACTATTCACAGTAATTTCGTTAAAATTACTATTGATCAGTCTATAAGGAACACCTTTCTCAACATAGGTTGACAATGAAATTCCACCGGCACCTAGCATCGACCCATTTTCTACATAAGAAATAAGTGGATCATACGCATCAATCTCTTCTTGAATTGCAACGCTCTCCGGCTTGTCAACCATAAACTCTAATGGTTCATTTTCAGCGCAGGAATATAATATGGCAAGCACTGCTAAATACAAACCGCTTTTATATATATATTTCATAATATCCTATTATAGTTAATTAAAAAATTACTGTACTACCGGTTCAAAAGTCTCCAAGGATACTCCACGATTACGCATTACCAAAGTATCTTTAGTTTCAACATGTATATCATTGAAATCGATTTCATAAGAAAGATACATCACATCACGATCCTTTCCACCCCAACCTTGCACAGCGCCTTTTTTGATAAATTTACCACTACCAGTTGCTGTATAGTCAGTAGAATTAGAGGAAATCGTACAGTTTTCATCGCCATCAAACGATAGAAGCAATGTACAATCAATATTATTCCCAATAGCATCTTTAAATACAAGAGGTAATTCTACTTCATTTAAAGAATTAGTAGATAACATTTTAATTTCATCATCTACTACAAATTCTTCATGCCGGGTAATGGTTTCATCTAAACTCGTGTTTCCATTTTTTCCAGTGATGATATCTTCACCTCTTCTTAGATAGTATCCATGCCATTGATTGATATATTTCACAGCATAAAACACATAATCTTTAGGGGAAATGGCCCAATCATCTGCAATTGCCCTTTTAGGATTATCAGACAAAGGAACACCCGCCAAAATAGTGTCTGCATTTTGCACCTTTGTCATTTTTACAGGAATAACATATGTATTTCCTATTGCTAAAGGATCTGCAAAAAATGCATCGGTTAACTGTACTTCTACCCCACCGGTAATTTCACCTTTGGGTATAATTAACTTATTAGAAGCAAGTGAATAATAGTTATCTGGCATTGCCATAATTTGATCGCCGCTACCTCCAAATACCATGCCATTAGCCATCGAATTGTCCACTTCTACATCTATGATCACATCTGATTTGTTTTCATAAACCCCACCGGTTGTGGCCATTATTTTACACTTCCATTCATTATCTAAGGAAGTATCAAAAATATCATCCCCAAGAGTAATTGTCCTTACCGGATACTGATGGGAGAAATAAACAGACTGATATTCAAAATCCTGAAATTCCCAATCCTGATTCTCGCATGCCATGAAGAAGACTGACAGGATTAAGAAGACATATAATATATTTTTCATATTTCTAAATTTTTAATTATTACAATGTATCACCGTAATGAGTGGTGATTGACCTACCATCCAGTGTTTTGCTGTAAAGCGCTAAACTTTAACACCTCACTGTATGGTACAGGCCCATAATTCATATATTCAGCAAAATTTCGATTTTGAACTTTAATAGTTTCATGAAGCCCACCTTGAATACGGGTTCCCCACGCTGGTTCAGATAAGTCTGCATTCCATCTTCTTAAATCCCAGAATCTAAATCCTTCAAAACTAAGCTCTAACCTTCTTTCATTTCTGATTAAAGTTCTCATAGCATCCTTGTCATTTTTAACAGATTCGAGATAGGCATCTCCATTACTCAAACCTACACCCGCCCTCTCACGGATAGCTTTAATGACATCATAAGCTGAGTATGCATTACCACCGGTACCAGTTGGGCCCCATGCTTCATTAGCAGCTTCTGCATAGTTCAGGTATATTTCAGTATAGCGAATACGAGGTTTAAGATGACGCTGACCATTCACACTTGTAGGATTCAGGTTCACATCTTCTCTCAATAACTTTCTCATATAATACCCCGTTCTGGTGGAAGTTTCTACAATGTTTAATCCATCATTTGTTCCTCCATCGATAGAAGTAGAAATAACTTCATTATTAGGACCTGCAGTACTTCCATCAACTATAATAAATTGAAGAAGTCGTGGGTCTCTATTCTCATAAGGATTAGCAGGATCATAACTACTTAGTGGATCACCGATAGGATATCCATTGGCCATTGGAAAAGCATCTACTAAATTTTGTGTTGGATTTACAAGACCATTTCCATAAAGTGAAGGCGGATAATTATTCTCCTCAATACCTGTGCTGGAACCTTCTACATCTGTACGCCATAAAATTTCCGGAAGCAAAGCCCCAGAACCTAACCCATCAATTTCACTTCGATTAGCAAACCAAGCAGTTCCATTTGGATCTATGCCAGCTATTCCTCCATTTAAATCAATCACATCGGCTGCAAAATTAGCTGCATCTTCCCATGTAGTGCTGTTTCCTTGGCTAAAAGCAGGACTGGCCGCTAACAATGCAGCCTGAGACTTGATAGCAAGGGCAATACGTTCAGTGAAACGCAATTTCATGATATTTCCAAACACCCGGTTGTAATCATCAAGTTTGGCACCCATTTCCAGGTATTCATCCGGAATTTCAGATTCATCTGAAATATCCTGGTAATCAAGTGGAAGCAATTCTACTGCTTTATCAATATCACTATACAATTGCTGCATACAAGCTTCAAAAGTAGCTCTTGGCTGATTAAACTCAGAATCAGCATCTTCCGATTGTAGTACAATTGGTACTCCTAAAAGTTCTCCACCTGACATACCTCCATGTGCCTGTAACAGGTAGTACATATAAAGAGCTCTCAATCCATAAGCTTCACCTTTAGTACGTTCTTTAAACATAGCATTTGGAACAGGCTCATCAGAAAAGGTAATATCATCTGCTTCTTCCAAAACAATATTCATGTATTGAATAGCAGCTCTGGAATTTGTCCATTGATTTAATGGGTTAAAATTTGATGCCCATTGACCTGTTGAAATTTGAGCATATTGATTACCCTCATCGTTACTCACTGCATCATCTGTTGCCATTTCGCTAAACGACCATCCATTGGTAGGAATTCTGGTATATCCATTATATAATAAACCAGTTGCAAAATTTGGCTCGTCATGCATTGATTCCAAATCCCGATGATTTTCTATGGCAGGCTCAAAGACATCCTCACAAGCAGTCAATGCCAGGATGCCCCACACAAAAAACAATATTTTCTTAAACATAATTTTCATCTTTTAAGTTAATTAAAACTGTGCTTTGACCCCTAAATTGAAAAAGCGTGTCTGAGGAGAACTTCCAATGTTCAGTTCTAAAATTTCTCGGTTTGGAGCAATCATCAATAGATTGGCACCACTGATGTACATGTCTAAGCCCCCTATAAATTTGTCTTCAAACATGCTTTCCGGGAATGAATAACTAACCTGAACCTTTGAAAGGTTGAAATAATCAGGGTTATACATCCAAAAATCAGAAGTACGGAAATTATTATTGTTAGCCATTGTAGTTAACCGTGGGAAAGTAGCGGTGTTTTTAGTTTCCTCAGTCCATCTATCTCTAACTACTTCAGAATACTTGTCATCTCCATCAACCATAAAATAGTTGCTGTTTTTAATTGCTTTAGCTCCTGACCGATAAGTTCCAAGGGCGAAGAAGGTAAAACCTTTCCACTTAGCTGTTAGATTAACACCTAATGTTAAAGGTGTGCCAAACCACGCGCTTTTTCCAAGATAAACTTCGTCCTGCGCATTTATTACACCATCACCATTCTGATCTTTGTATTTGATATCCCCAGGTTTAACTTCACCAAATGCTTGCTCTGGTGAATTATCGATATCCTCCTGATCTTTAAAAAAGCCTTTGTTCTCTAATCCCCATATAGCATCTAATGGTTTTCCTTCCCGATGTTGATAATCATTCTCAACATTTTCGGCTCTTTTTGTTGCTCTCGTCCTGATAAATAATCCACTAAAGCCAAGGCTCATATCTACCTGACCAATTTGCTTATTCAGATTAAGATTAAAATCAATACCAACACGCTCATCTTCATCATGATTTACATAAGGAATAAATGAAGATTGGGGCCAACCTGTAGAGAAATAACTCGGGAACAGTACATTATTTTGAACTACCATTCCGGTCATTTTACTAACAAAGACGGATCCATTTAAGGTAACTAACCTATCTAACAAAGAAGCGTTTAACCCAAAGTTAATTTCTTCTCTCTTTGGCAATGTCATATCCAGATTTTCTCCCCTTCTTGAATCAGTACTTCTTACTAACAATCCGTCTCTCCATGAAAACCAGGTTCCATCAGATTGGGAATAAATCTGCTCATATAAGTAGTAATCATCTACATCTAAATCTGTGTGTAAAATTCCTCCTGAGACAGTTAACATAAGATTATCAATAACTTCTGATGAAGCCAAAAATCCTTCGTTACTAAGACGCCATCCTGCCGTAAAAGTCGGAGAAAAAGCTTGTCGGTTTGCATCAGGCATCCTTGCTGAATGCATAATGGAGCCATTAAAATCCAGGTAATACTTTTCTTTATAATTATACCCTAAATACAAGCCCATATTGGCATTGGCAATGCGATGATATTCACTAGATATAGCTTGCTGGAATCCTCCAGCTACTAATGCTGCAGAAAAATTATGCTTGTTATTTATCTTGGTTAGATAATTAAGCTGCGCGGAAACGGATATGGTTTGTCTAAAAAAGCTGGATGAAACAGACAAATTACGTGAGCTGGCATCCTGCCCAAACTTCTCTAAACTGCTGATAAGATCCGTTCCTGAATAAGTGTTCCAGGTAGGTTCGTAAACAGCATATTCATTGTTAAATGATTCCGTATAGGTAGTATGATAATCTATTCCAAACTTGGAACTGAAAGATAATCCTTTTACAATGCTACCTAAATCAGCATTCACACCTGAGTTAAATTGAAACTGTCTTCTTTTAAGGCTTCGTGAACCTGCCGCATAAATATCTGCAATCGGGTTTGTTTGATCTAACTGAGTTCCACCAAGTAAATATTTACCATCGATAATATGATCGCTATTTTCAACAAAAGTCATCGACGCTTCATCGCTCTCCTCAATCATACTAATAGGAATCAATGGAGCAAACCGGTTAGGTCTCAATGTAGCTGCACCTTCCCAGTAATTCGTGTTTGCGTCTTTAACATTATAATAAATAACCGCTGCATCTACATAAGCAGATAAAGACTTGTTAATTTTCATGTCCACATTTCCCCGGACATTAAAACGCTCAAACCCTGAATTTTTTGCTTCTCCAAAATTTAAAAATGACCCTGTTTTAGCAAAACCCATGTTGGTATAATACTGGGCTTTTTCATTTCCACCCGCTATTTCTACCGTTCCATCATAGGTATTATTATACTCTTTCAGGTATTCAGAAGAATAGTAATCCACATTAGGATATCTATATGGATTTTCTCCAGTAGAGTGATGATAAATTTCCTCGTCGGTATATAATTCCGATAATCCATCATTTACCCGAGCTTCGTTATACAAAGTCATATATTCAGCTGATCCCAAATATTTTGGAAGACTCTTTGCAAGGCTTACACCAGCGTTACCTCTAACATGTATAATCTGGTTGCCGGGTAGCCCTCTTTTAGTAGTTATTAAAATCACTCCTTTGGCTGCACGGCTACCATACAACGTCACAGCAGTTATACCTTTTAAAAACGAAATTTGATCAATTTCAGTGGGCATTACGCTGTTTACTTCCCGTGGTACTCCATCAATTATTACCAAAGGAGAAGCGTCCATTCCCCAAAGAGTATTACCAGTATATCCTCCTATGAAGGCTTCCATGCCAGTTAATGCATAGGTGATATAGTTTTTTTCCAGTATTTCCGGCATATTAACAAAAGATACTCCTCCAATCAGATCCCTTTCGTCAACTTTTCGATAAGCTACATTAACTTGCTGACCAGGTGTTAAGACAGCAGAATTTAATTCTGAGATCATCGTATCTGGTTTTGCATCAATACTCTGACTTCTAACATTCATGTTAGTGCCAGATCTGTCCTCGTTGGAAGATCCATCTAATTCATCAGCAAAAGCTAACACCTCATTTTGGTCTTCCTTATTTATGTTGGTAGTTGTTTGGGCATGCAAAATCATCGGGAAAAATGCCAGCAAGACCAATGCAACTACTCCATGTTTTATATATTTCATTCTTATATTCCTTAAGATTAAATAATACTTAAACCTACATTATCAAGTTCAGCAGTTACCATCCTGGGTTTTGATTAAACTCCGGATAAATACTCACATCTGACACTTTTAATGGCAACCAATAGTGTTTTTCGCTAAACTTTCGCTCAAGAATTTCCTGCTCACGAATATTTGCGATTTGGTTTTCTGTAGGGTCATCTTCGTTAAAAGTTCCCATTCGATCAAACTCTAATGAAGTTTTAAGTGTGTAAGGCCTTTCTATTAACAACAACCATCTTCTTAAATCATTAAAACGATGTCTTTCAAAGGCTAACTCCACCGCACGTTCTCTTCTTAATTCAGGTAGAAAAGCATCAACAGATCCCAGGAATCTATCATCAACGTGTTCCACTCCTACTCTATCTCGAATCGTATTTACGGCATCCACTGCTGTTTTACTAAAGTTAGATGATTTGGCATCTGGCGACCCATAAGCCATCAAGGCAGCTTCAGCATACATCAGGTAAACATCTGCCAAACGCATATATGGCACATTGATGTTTGGATTGCTTCCAAAACCATCTCCTTCATCATATAAGTTTGCTGTAAGAGGGATAAATTTTCGGTTAATATATCCGGTTCTACTTCCTCCACTTACATCCCTATAGCTACCATTTGTATATAAATTTGCAAAACGGTGTTGTTCCTGATCAGCGGGCATTGACCCTTGAACAATTTTCACACCATCATAGGCAATATCATTATAAAATCGTGGATCACGTCCTTTCCATGGTTGTTGTGGATCATAGCCTGAATCAGGATCCGCCTGAGAGATATCATCCGGAAGAGGTAGACCATTAGCCATACCATAATAGTTTACATAGTTGGCAGTCGGTAAAAACTTGATACCATCACCTCCTACAACTCCTGAAATATATTGTCGGCTAATACCCCATCTTGATCCAAACGCATCTACATATGGATTTCTGAATATAGCTTCTGTACCTCCTGGCAATGCCCAGTTCTGACCAATGGTATAAAAATTGTCAGAATAGTTTTCAAACTCTAACAGTTTGTATTGCGTCTGTCCATTTTCCACTAAGGCCAACAATTCTCCAAATGCATCTGCTGACTTTTTAGCGTATTCGGCATTATAACTCTTATTACCTGTAGATTCGTAATTCATTAACGGACTAGCCGCCCACAGATAATTTTTTCCCAAATACCCCAGAGCCATGATCTTATTGGCTCGTAAAGCATTTTTACCTAGAGTATTTTTTCCTGGAGTAGTATTATCCCAATCTATAGGTAGTAGATCTGCTGCCCTTCTGAAATCTGCTGCAGCTTTATCTGCGGCTTCATGATAACTCAAGCGTGGCTCACGAAAGGCTTCATCTGCTGGCAACACCCTATCAATGTATGGTAAACCACCAAAATATTGAATAAGCTGAAAATGAAACCAGCCCCTGAAAAATAACAACTGTCCTTCGATGAGATCTCTTTCTTCATCAGTAGCATCAGTCATTAGATCCATGTTTTCCAACCCTAAGTTTGCCTTTCTGATACCTCTCCAGGCAAGTGGCCACAATCCTTTATTAAAACGTTCATTAGGATTGGTAGTAGCATCTCCCTGATCCAACCATCCGGCACCCCAGCCGTCGTGTTCTGCTTGCCAACCCCAAAAATCACCGTTTTCTATTTTCACACCAAAGTGAAAAGTATTGGCTGTAGATTGTATTTCATCATCACCCCAGTTAAATGAGGTAGTCCAATACCCGGTAGTAAAATTGGGAATAGCCATATAAAGCTCTTCTGTAAACCCTTGAAAATTCACAAAATTTCGGAAAGCCGTTTCCTCTGAAATAATTGATTCCGGCGTTCTTTCAAGGTAATCTTCGCAAGAAAATACCATCATGAGTACAGCCAAAACCAAGCTGCTCTTACTTATGGTTTTTATTAATGCTTTCATATATTTTAATATTTTATTTCTAATGTGTATTCAACAATAATTCACATTTCATTTGGATAAGCACATCTTAGTGATACCACTAAAATGTTACTTCTAAACCAAAATTCACACGTTTAACAGTTGGGTATGCTCCCTGAGAAGCCCATCCTGTACCAGCAAAGTTGGATTCGCGATCATCCGGCATATCTGTCCATAACAACAGGTTATTACCATTGGCATAAATTCGAATGTTTTGAAGTCCGATTCTATCCAATGACTCTGATGCAAACCGATATGAAATTTCAGCGTTTTTCAAACGTAAATAGGAACCATCATAGAAATATCGATTACCTACATTGTACCCTGCTGTAGTAGTTTTCCATCTTGGTAGTGGAGTATCAGGATTCATGTTATCCTCTGACCAGTAAGTACCCTGATCATACACATTATTCATCTGTCCGCCCAAGCTATTAAATACTACCTGTCGTGTTACATTGCTTACACCATAGAATTGAACAAAGGCACTAAAACCTTTCCATTCAAAACCAACAGTTGTTGTAAATGTATTTTGAGGAACACCTGAATAACCAAAAGGTGCAGAATCAAAATTATCAATGATACCGTCTCCATTGTAATCTATAATATGGTAATTACCAGGGATCTTGTTTTGATTATTTGTGTTATGCATGGTACTTGCATATAGTTCATCCCAGGTATTGTAATATCCACTATTAATATGTGTGCGAGCTTGTCCCAACTTATATCCTGCTTGTTTTTGATAATCATATAAAAGTTGAGCATCATCTCTTTCAATCACTTCATCTTCTGCGTGGGTCATGGCAATATCCACCCATCCTTTAAGGCCGTTGTTTAAAGTATGATTGAATCCAAGAGAAACTTCATAACCTTTGGTCTGTACACGACCTAAGTTTGCCGCTGGTGCACTTGCTCCATAATAGGAAGGTACTGACCTGTCACCTGACATTAAAATATCTTTTCTGTCATTTTTAAACACATCAACACTACCATTTATGATACCATCCAGGAATCCGAAGTCTACACCATAATTATACATGTAAACGGTTTCCCAACGTACAGAAGGATTACCAACACCAGTTTGCTGATACCAGTTATATGGGCTACTTTCACTTTGCCATCCTACTACTCCCATTTTTGATTGTCCACCGTAGGACCAGCTATCCATAAATAAGAAACGAGCATTTATATTATCATCCCCTACTTCCCCATAAGATGCGCGTAGTTTTAACATATCCAGAAATGAAATGGATTTCATGAAATTTTCTTCCGAAACCATCCACCCTAGTCCTCCTGAAGAGAAAAAGGCAAAACGGTATTCCGGGGCAAATTTTTCAGAACCATTATAAGCACCATTATACTCCAACATATATTTGTCTTTGTAATTATATGTTGCTCTGAATACCCAATCTTCACGATAACTTGGGATATTGCTGTTATTAGCTTCCTGCTGACGATTCATCAATCCCATTAAACTATAATTATGATTCTGTGCTATAGTACCACTTTGTAGAATTTGAAATTGGTAGAAAATTCTACGAAAAGTATTATTGACAGAACCACCGGCCGGAGACCATGCAGCACCCTGATCGTAAAAGTCAAATCGGGTAGCATTGTCATACGCCTGAGCAAAAATTACCTGACCTGTTATCGGATTGATATATTTTCTTTGAGAGTTGTTATACAGGTCATTTACACCTCTTCTACCTTCCACAAAATTGTTATCAACAGCTAATGTACCTTTAAATGACAATCCTTTCAACAACATGCTTAAGTCCTGATCTAATACAAAATTTGTAGAAAGCCGAGAGGTAGTGCTATACTCTACTCCACCTAAAGACAGATTTTGAACAGAGTTCATACCTGCATAAGAATCAGGCTGATAAAAGCCCCAATAACCATCTGAATATTTAGGAACGTATAAGTCTGGTGCGGCATTGTACGCTGAATTCCAATAAGCTAAATCATTACCACCACCCCATGGACTTTTTCTTACACCATAGGTTCCCCCAAGGTTTGTCTGAAGTTTGGTACTTGGTGTTAATTGGAAATCAAGATTACTACGGAAATTTAATCTGTTGTAATCATATCCAGGTTGATACCCCCTGTCATTTTGAAAGGTTTTAAAAAGGTCTCCTTCCTTTTGATAATCGATACTTGCAAAATATTTTAGGAATTCTGTACCTCCCCTGATGCCAACATTGGCATTGTACGCCATAGCATAATCCTTAAACAAGGTGTTTTGCCAATCTACATTTGGATACCGTTCGGCTTCTTCTAAGTTAGCTGGATTAGCATATTTATTTCTGATAGCTTCTGGTATATAGTCTCCCCATACACTAGGATCCGTTGATAGTTCATATTCAATAGCCCGATTCCTAATTCCAATCGCGTCATAAGAATTGTATTTGCCAGGCAGTTTTGATACAATTTTCACCGTAGAACTGGCGTTTGCTGTAATTTCAGCTTTTCCTAATTGTCCTCTTTTAGTTGTGATAATGATTACCCCATTCGCACCTCTTGAACCAAATACAGCCGTAGCAGAAGCATCTTTCAAAACGGAAATAGATGCTACAGATCGAATGTCCATAGTATTAAAAAATTCCGGACGCTCAACACCATCCACTAATATTAGAGGATCGTTTCCATTCCAACTATTCTGACCCCTGATTACGATTTGAGGATTTTCCTCTCCCGGCATACCGGTACTTGAATTTGTAACTAACCCAGGTAAATTTCCAGTCAATGCAGAACCTAAATTAGAAATACCACCCGTTCTTTTAAGTACTTGATCATTTGTTTGAGTCACAGAACCAACAATGGTTTCTTTTTTCTGCTCTCCATAACCAATGATAACTACTTCTTTCAAAGCAGTAACATCTTCTTTTAAACCTATGTCAATTTTAACTCTACTTCCTACTTCAACTTCCTGAGGGGTAAAGCCTACGAAGCTGAAAACCAGAATGGATTCCGATGAAGGAACAGAAACGGTATATTCACCATTTACATCTGTAACGGTACCTTTACCTGTGCCTTTAATAAGTACTGTAACCCCTGGCAATCCTTCACTAGTACCAGCAATAGTTACCTTTCCCGTTACTCTTACTTCTCCTTGCTGAGGGATGGAATCTTTTACCTTGAAGTTTGAATTGTTTACATTGTCAACATGGATGGTCTCATTAATTCGTTGAAAACTCAATCCTGTTTCATCTGAAATATATCTCAGACAGGCTCCAAGTGTTACATCCTTTAAATTTACACTCAGAATATGCCCTTTGGCTATACTATATTTATAGTGAAAATTAAACCCTGTTTTATCACTAACCAAAGTGAATATTTCTTCAAGGTCCGCCTTATCTGTTTTTATCGAAAGGTATATTTCTTCAATGCTTTTCGAAGAATTATTTTGGCTTAAAGCCAAAGCTGGTCCTACGAATAAACATTGAATAAACAGACCAAGAAAAACATACCTCCAAAGTAGAGGATTTTTACGTAAACTTTTTTTCATGTTTTATTCATTATTAAAAATTCAACATTAAATAAATACTAGTCGTACTGATCAGACTGCATTTAAAATACTTCTCTCTAATCACTGTATGAATTTTAAGAGTGATTTAAGAGTAAAATTTCGAGTGGTTTTTTTATCCATATTTTGCTTTTTAGGTTAGAAAATAAATACTGTATCTTTTTGTATCCTGTATTCAAACAAGTCCGGGTAGCTTATAACACGTAATATATATGCAATGTCTTTGTTTTTGAATTTCCCGTGAAACCTCCAGGCTGGGTCTATTGAAGCTTTTTCATCGATAGAAAATTTAATTCCATACCATCGCTCCATTTCATTGATGGTTTCCATAAATGAAATCCTGTCAAAATTCAATTCCCCGTCTTTCCAACAGAGTAATTCTGCCTGGTCTATGTTTTCAAAATTGAAGTTTCCGTCTAATTTGCTATAACTAAGGGTTTCGCCCGGAAGTAATATTATTGCTTTATGGTCATTATTAGTGTGGGCCGGAATAACCTTTACTTTACCTTCTACTAAGGCCACTTGAATTTTTGAAGACTCTGGATAGGTATTTACATTAAAGGATGTGCCCAATACCTCCGTAATAATGTCTTCGGTTTCCACCCTAAAAGGCTTTTGAGGATCTTTTATTACTTCAAAAAATGCTTCTCCAGCGAGTTTTACTTCTCTTAAACTGCCTGTAAATTCGGAGGGGTATTCAATGGACGATTCAGAATTTAATTTCACAAAGGATCCATCCGGAAGATAAAAAGATAATTTTTGTCCAGCTTGTGTTTCTTTTTTTACAGTTTGACTATACACAATCGGGTGGTTCGGATTGCTATTCATAAAATATAGCGCATATGTAAAAGCTACGGAAACGACCAAAATTGCTGCTATTCTGACAAAGAAACTCTTTCCCGAATTTCCATTCCATTTTTTATAGGTCTTTTGAGTAGACTGTTTTCCTTTTTTCAATTGTTCCCAATGAAAATCAATTTCTTCATTTGAAACATTCTTTTGGTTAAACTGAAAGGAGAGAACAAGTATTCTTGCATTATTTAATTCATCTATTTTATCTGGATGTTGCTCACACCAATCTTCCCAAAATTCACTATGTTGGCTATCAGGGCTTTTTATCCAATCTATAAAAGAATCATCCATCGCAAAGTCTGGCGCTTTAAAGTTCTGATAATCCGTGTATTGTCTTTCTTTCAATGTCAGTTAATAGATTTTTATGCTAATTCAACTACTAAAAGACATGTCCAATGAAAAATTAACCCCCTCATTGAAATAAAATTTAAATTATTTTTATCTATCAAAAATCTCAGCCAAGTTATTGCTCTTGTCAATTTTTGAATTAAGGTTTTTCAGGGCTTTGTAAATGAGCTTATAGGCCACTCCTGCACTGATTTCCATTATTTCAGAAATTTCATTAATAGCATGCTCTCCATAATATTTGAGATAAACAGCTTCTTTCTGTCGTTTTGGAAGTTTTTCAATCAATCGAGCCAAATAATTAATTTGCTCTCTTTCATTTTGATCTTTAATGAATCTGTTTTCCGTGGTGAGGTCTACATGGAATGGGACGGAGGCACCCCAGATATCCAGAAGTGTTAATTTGGACTTAGTTCCTCTTAATATCATCCTTCTTAAGGAAGAAAGCAGGTAGCTTTTGATGGAATTATTTTTTCCAAGTCTTTCTTTTGATTCCCACAGCCGGGTAAATAACTGTTGAATAAAATCCTTTACATCATCCTCATTTCTGTTAATTTTTAACCCATAATTAAGCAGCAGATTATAGTATTCTTTAAACATATACTCATAAGCCCACTCGTCCCCATTCTTAAATGCGCCCCAAACCTCTTCATCAGATTTTAAATTGCTTTTCTTACTGATGGATAAGTTGGCAGATTTTGGATGAATGCTATAAAACTTAACTTTATCGATATGTTCATTCAGCGCCTTCATACTTAAAAAATTTGTTCCCTACTTTTCAACAGACTTGGTTCTACCGGTTGGACTACATCATTTACATTTAAAAGAGGACTCATGCACCTTTGACACCCTGAAAATTCAATTCGATTTGTTACATCAATGTTCATCAAAATACCTCTTACCAATGTTAGGTTTAATCCGGATCCAATTATTAAAATCATAAAATGACCACAATTAATGCTTATTCATTTTCCTATATCTTAAAGAAAAGGAATACCCATTCAAAAAATCATATAAATTTTGGCTGATTGATTATCAACAAAGCTACCTTAATTAAGGCGTCAGCAGGGTATCAATATGTAACAAATGCTTTACGATTGGTAACATCTAGGAGGTTTATTGATGCTAACTTCATAAAATATTTAAAAGGCGGAATAAACTTTTTTAAAAATATAGACAGACTATATATAAAAGCAAATACACCTATCTAACAGAAGATCATTAGTTTGATCCTGAAAGGAAAATTATTTATGAAAAATCGGTATCGAACCCTGGAATTCGAGCCAATAATTAAACTTATTGACTTGAAATACAGCAATTCACAAAACAAAAAAAGGAGCCCTAAATGAGCTCCTTTTTTAGTAGCCCCTATGGTCGAATTGTCGAACACTTTTAAGTTGTTATATTACTTGG
>JBNLGO010000042.1:0-24761 GCA_050306095.1 Cyclobacteriaceae bacterium | reverse complement strand
CCCGAAGAGCTCATCTGCACCCTCTCCGGAAGCACATACCGTTACAAATTCTTTTGCTAATTTTGATACCAAATACGTAGGAAAAGCTGCGGGATCGCCAAAAGGTTCATCATAATGGTAAACGATTTTTTCAATATTTTCTTTTAAGTCATCGGGCGTTGGAATTATTTCATGGTGAATTGAGCCAATCTCACGTGCAACACTTCTGGCATCACGCAACTCTGAGTATTTACCACCTTCGTAAACATCCTTACTGCCCTCATTAAAACCAACAGAAAAGGTATTAATTGCACTACCATGATGTTTTTGCATCAGACTTACAATTAAAGAGGAATCAACACCTCCGGAGAGAAACGCACCAAACGGCACATCTGATATCAATCTTAATTTTACCGCATCATTTACGAGCCAATCTAATCGTTTTAGTGCTTCACGATAATTTTTAGGCACATCCTCTTTACAACTCAGGTTGTCCCAAAACTTTTCTTCAACGATGCTATTATTATCGAATGTTATAAAATATCCGGGCTTAACCTGATGAACATCGCTAAAAATTGTATCGGGCCAACAGGAATGACCATAGGTAAAATATGTTTGTAATCCATCTTCTGATACTGCTAAATCACATCCTGATACTCTAAAAGGTTTTAATTCAGAACAAAAAATAAATATACTGTCGATTTTGTAGTAATACAGAGGTTTAATACCCATTCGATCACGCGCAAGATAAAGCCTCTTTTTTACTTTATCCCAAAGAGAAAAAGAAAACATTCCATTCAGTTCATTTAATGCACCTTGAATGGTATTCTTTTCAAGTATCTCTCGTTCCAGAAGTTCTACCAGTGTTTCGGTATCTGAATGTCCCGAAAAAGAGATAGTTGATAATCTTTTTTTCCTTATGTCCAAATGGTTATATATCTCGCCATTAAAACAAAGTATGTAACGTCCGGATTTTGATACCATTGGCTGATGGCCGGTTTTAGAGAGATCCTGAATAGCTAATCGATTGTGGGCAAAACCGACATTCTCCTCAATCCAAACCCCCGAAGAATCAGGCCCACGATGCTTAAGTGTATTGTTCATCCTTTTAAGCAAGGCTGCATCAATACTACTTTTTTTATTGAGTACACCTAATATTGAGCACATTTATTTACCTGCATTGCATTATACTTGAGCAGCATACTTATTCAACTGCTTTTCTTTTCTGTAAAATATAAATAATAATATAAATGGTAAAATCACCGTTTTTTGTCGTAATATTAAACCGACATTACCCGACATAAAAGATATAAGGGCCGTTAAAAACAGTATTATTATTAAGAGGTATTTTTGAAATAGTCCATCAATCGTTATATCTTTTCTGAATTTATAAATCAGCCATAATAAAAGTACATTAGATAATAATGCTATGACATCAGACCCCCCCCGAACTTTCCATGGAAAAGGTGACATGTAAAGATTTATTACATTAATTAGAATTTGTTGAGGGCGATAAAGCAGGGAAGGATCAGTCCTCAGTTTTCCTGCCAGTTCAGTTGAGGACCCGCCATATGCACCCATTTTTGCAGCACTAACAATTGAACCCTGAACTATTTCAACAGATACATCCTCTTCACCGGACACTCTGGAAATCATTTTTATTGTCAGAACTGCCACTACACCTATTATTACCACCGGAAATAAGTATCTATAGATAGCCCTTAGGCTCGGTTTGAATGAAACACTCCTTTTGTAAAGTATAAAAATAAGGCCGAAGGCAAAGGACACTAACAAAGCTCCCGCAATATGCGGCCTGATCTTAAACATTACTATCAATGGGAGTACTATTCCTAATACAGTTCTAACCCTCCACTCCCTGTTGATAAACATACTATAGACATTTAAGATATAAACGGATGCTAAAAAAAACATGCTTGAATCTTTTCCGTAAAATCTCCCCCAAGCCATGAAATTAGGAAAGCACATGATTGCATACATTTTCAACTGATTATTCTTTTTGTATTTCTTATCCGAATAATTCGTTCTTAATGAAAATAATTTTAAAAAATTAAGACTACCAACAAATCCGAATGTCCCAAACAGTATATGGCATGCTGGCAGGTTAAATTTTAGATATGTGGTCAATGGCTTAGATATATACCACATAAAAGTGGTTCCTGAAGATTCAAAAAAGGAGCCCTGATAGTTAATGGAGTGTCGAAAATACCCTTTATCATCAGTTATATACCCGTAAGTCATCAAAAACATCATCGCTATCGAAAAGAATGAAATTGCATTTATTAAATATATTGGCAGGAAATGTCTTCTCCAAACCTTTCTTTTATACAGAGTATCACCTTTATACAACCACTGGATATAGACACGTATAAAAACTACGCTAAAGATAAATGCAAAAATAGCACTAATAGACATATATTAAAATCACTTAAAATCAGCAATCGCTTCTAATGTCCGTATGCTATCGTCAATACTTGCAAATGGCATTTCATGATTTCCTTCAACATGCTTTTTAAATGATTCCAGTTCAATTCTAAGCGGCTCTCCTTTTCGCACAAAACAATTTCTCACAACACAAGAATTGTTTAATTTAAAATTTGAATACTCTTTGAGTTCCTGAGACTGAAGATCAGCTTCAAAATAGGAATCAACGGTAGCAACTTCAATAGTTCTCTTTTTAAAAGGCGTAATCCAGTTGGTAGTAATACAAGCTACAATACTTTCGCCCAGTTTAAATTGCAGTATCGCATTATCTTCAAACTGTTTATTTACACTTTTTGTTGAAAAAATACTTTTTCGGGTAATATCTTTTCCTGACAAGTGGAGTAATAGGTCAATATCATGTACAGCCAGGTCAGTTAAAACGCCAACATCAGTAATTCTTGGAGGAAAAGGTCCGACTCTACTGATGGTAATACTAATGACATCTTTACCAGCTATTGCATGACGAAGTGAATTTACAACAGGATTAAATCTTTCAATATGCCCGATAACAACATTGACTTCATTTGTTTCAGCTAATTTTTTTAACCTTCTTCCATCTTCAACATTTGAAGTAACCGGCTTTTCGATTAAAAGATGAAGCCCCCTTTTTATACAAGCTTCTGCAATCGCAAAGTGATATCTTGTTGGAACTGCAATTACAACCGCATCTAGATTTATACTGTCAAGCATTTTTTCATAATGACGGAATTGCGGAACATCCACCTCCGGTAATTCATTCAGGTCACATATTGCAGCAACTTCAATTCCGCTGATCTCTTGAGCAACACGATAATGGTTTTTACCCATTACACCTAGTCCGACGATTCCTAAATGTATCATTTTTTCCCCTCATGAAAATGTGTAGTACCGGATAGTCAAATCCACATTACTGATCGTACACTATCTTCTTCTAGGAATTTAATTAATATCGTATCCGCAGGGTCATTCTCTTCAATTTGATGTATTTCATTTTTTTTATTTGGAGAAACAATCAAATTTTTGTATATACTCACAATAGACTCTACAGAATTTTGATTAAAACCATTTCTTTTCATTCCAATACTATTCACCTTTTTCTTTTTTAAAGGCGATCCGTCTACGATTAAAAAAGGAGGTATATCCCGTGCAACTTTACTATTCATTCCGATAAAAACACACGTTCCGATTCTCACCTGCTGGTGACAAGCTACACCCTGTCCCAGATAAGCAAAATCACCTACAGCAACATACCCACCGAGAATACAACCGGAAGCTAAAATGACCCCATTGCCGATGTTACAGTCATGATTTATAACAGATGATGACATAATAAAATTATCATTTCCAATTTTCGTGTCCCCCTTTGTCCCTTTGTGAACAGTTGAATATTCCCTAATGGTATTTTTATTACCAATTATAACTTTGGTTGAATTCGGTTTAAAATTCTTATCTTGCGGCTCAAGTCCGAATGAAGTGAATGGGCCTATTTTATTATCATTGCCAATCTCATTTCTATTCTCCATATAAACAAAGTCAGAAATAATATTTCTTTTCCCGATAACAAAATCGCCCTTCATTGAAATATTATTGCCCATTATTGTATCATCACCAATACTGCCGGTTCCATCCAACGTCACATTATTACCAATTTGAACGTTATTACCAAAAACGATATTCGAACTGATAAAGGAATTTTTCCCGATTTTTATATTTTTCGTCATTTAATTTCCTCTTCATAGGCATTTACCAACTTTTTTACAATATTCGATATTTCAAAGTTCTTTTTAACAAATCCACATCCATTTTCTCCTACAACTCTGCATATTTCATTATTATGTAAACAGTAGTCTATCTTATCAGCTAAATCTTTTACATCATTGTTTTTTACTAGAAAACCGGTTTCCCCGTCTTTAATAGCAATCCGAACATCTTTTGTATCAAATGCCAACACGGGGATTCCTAATATCTGCGCTTCAAATACGGTTATTCCCACGAAACCTTCAATAATACCGGGACGAATATAAATATCACAGACACTTAGCAACTCATAGATATCAGAACGTTGCCCAAGTAAATAAACGTTATCATCAAGCGAGTTATCTTTTATTAACTTTTCAAGTATTTCTCTTGAGGGACCCTCACCGATAATAAACCATTTGATTTTTTTACTCCTCAACAATTCAGCTGCGTTAATAAACAATTCATGATTTTTACTGTCATCGAGTCTTCCGATTGTCATTATTGCTCTATCATCATCTTTAAGATTCAATTCTTTTTTTATGCTGTCTCTTTGAACAGTAACAATTGATCTCTCCGGCACTTCAATTCCAACCACATGTTGGAGCTTGATCCTTTTTCTATTAATTGGAAGCCGGGATACGACCTCATGAATTTTAGGTGAAATAACAAAAATCCTTTTTGACCCTAACGTCACTCCCAAAGTTCTTATGTACGATATATACGGTGATTCATCCGAAGAGTTTACGAGCCCCATTATGCTGCAAACAACAGGCGGTAACTTCTTTATTCCTAAAGTCATTATCTTTATAAATAATTTATAGACAAACAGATTAATTGCAGGATTTATTGAAAATATGTGTAGGATATCAGGTTTTTCGATTGTTATAACTTTGTGAAGTGCACATAGATCTGAAAGACAATCAATCGGATTCCTGAAATTATGTTTGAAAAGAACACATTTAATTCCATTTTTTTCTAAATCTCCTCTAATAATACCGTCACTTGCCCCTACAAGTACCTCATGATTATTCTTTTTCAATTCATTAGAAAGAAGTGTTATGTTTTTTTCGACACCTCCAACATTCAGTTTTCTGCATAAGTATAATATTTTCATATTTTATAGCTGCGATCTGATAACATTCTGAATAAACTCCCCATAGTGTATATCGGGAATCGGATCATATGGAGGGTAGAATCGCCCATGTCGGGAATAAAATCCGTATAAAAAAACAAAAGGATCATTATATATACTTGTTGGAGGTTCCTCTGCCCAGGTGAATTTATTTTTACCCTTTGAATTCTCTTGAATCGTTTTCATTGAGACCGGAAGCCCTTTATCGCTTAATGATATCCATGGGGCATTTGAATCAATCACTAACCATCCTTTTTTTGTAAACACTTCGGTTATTGCATGAGATGATGTCTCTTTTGAAATAAATGCTTTTATTCCAGATCCGCTTGCCACAGTTGAAAACATTGAAATATGCCTGGTCTTAAAGCCGGAATATCGTAGTATTTTTTCAATCACACGACTTCTATCAAAACACAAACCGGATTTTGAATAAAACAGCTCTTTGGGCTCTCGTTTCTGATTCAGAGGGATTCTATTAAAACCGGGGGCAATTTTTAAAACAGATGCCTGCACTGCTGTAATGAAATCAATTTCCTCTTCATAACTATGCATATTTTTCAGTTTACTAATACCTGTCAAATATTTTGGTATATAAGTAGAATCTTCCATTGATATTTTATTGTCAACACTGTGTACTCCCAGAATTGTAACAACAGATGAAGCAACACCAATCATAATTCCTGCTATAACAATTTTATTTTTAAAACAATCATTTATACGCATAGCTTTATCCCGCACCAGTATAATTATTTTTACTTATTACTGTAGCCGGGTTCCCCGCTACAATAACATTGTCTCCAAATGATCGGGTAACAATGCTCCCCGCACCGATAATCACCTTATTCCCTATCGTAACCCTACCGACAATGACGACATTAGGATAAATAATAACATCATCACCAATGGTCGGTGCACCTTGTTTATTACCAAAATCTGAATTAGCGATAGTTACATTATTGTAAATAGTGCAATTTTTACCAACAACAGAATTGTTATGGATAATAATGTTATAGGGGTGTATCAAAAGTAACTTATTACTAAACAGGAGAGGATTAATTTCAATATGGAATATGTAGCCGAGAATCGTTCTTATTGGTTTAAATAAAACATTTCGAGTTCCCAGAACACTCTCAATCAATATCGACAATCGGCTTCTGCCTGCGTATCTAAACATATTTTTTAACCTTAAACATCTTATTATATGCTGCGATTTCTTTTTCTCGTAATTTATCGTAGTGCATAATTTCGATAACAAACTTTCTTGCGTTTGATCCCAGTTTTTTTGCATTCTCGGTGTTCAAAATAACATCCATCATTGCATCGGCCATTTGATCAACATTACGATATTCTACCAAATAGCCGGTTTCTCCATTTTTTACAACTTCAGAATGCCACTCATAATCATAGGCTATCATAGGTAATTCAGCAAGAGCTGCTTCTACTAATGCTCTTCCAGTCAAAGGAGAAAGGTAAGCCAAGGCGTTGGGATAAACTTTATGTAACCATTGCTGATCTTTATTTCCTGTAAAAACTACATTGTTTTCAATGCATAGTTTTTTACATAGCGTCTTTAATTCATTTTCAGTATCACCTTCACCCACAAAAACGATACCGATATCTTTATTGTTTCTATAGATTTTTTCAAATGCTACGAGCACATCTTCAGGATGCTTTACAGCCGTCAATCTTCCGACAATGATAAAGAATTTTTTTTCTTTCCAGGGTAAATTATCCGGAAAAGGCCTATTCTCTGGAGAATCAAAATGATTTTTTTCAATAATATTTCCATAGCGAATTACTTCTACTTTTTTTTCTGGAGCGCCATTTTGAATTGCATACTGTTTGTAGTTATCATTCGCCGCCAAAACAAGATCACAATTTTTAAAAACTATTTTTCCAATTAGTTTTTCAATTTTATATGAAATAAATATCCGTTTAAAAGTTAATATCCCATTTTTATAAAGTGTATCAAAATTTGCTCCTATTCTTAAAACATAAGGGATAGTACTCCAAGAAGAAAGAATTAACGCATACAAACCAGTAAGAAATGGTTCTGCACCTCTAACTACACAAACATTTTCCTTAACAATCAATTTTTTTAAAAAAAACAGTAGCTTTATTTGTGACAACACGAAGTTCAGAGCTTTAAAATGATTCAGAACTGGAGTCAAGTACATCTTACACTCATAAAATTCATGCTGCTCATTTAATTTTCTTTTAAGCAACAACCCTTTAAATGTAGGAACAACATCAAATGGATTACTTCCTAGTATTGGATAAACAGTTATTACTTTATTGAAATATCGATTAAGGTCTCTTGACATAATCATATTCTCATGACCGTGCCGTTTTATCGAGTCGTAAGAATGAGAGGTGTCAATAATCAATATATTTTTATTCACCTCGGCCGGCATTTTAGTTTTAAGTAGAAATTTTACAACAAACGTACTTAACACAAATAACAGTCCAACAATAAAACTTAGAAATATATCAATAATAATCGTTATTTTTATCATATTTTTAGATCGATTCTTACTCTTTTAAAATTGTGTTTTAAGTTTACCAAAAGTACCATTATCACAAAAAGACCAGCCCAAACTGTTTCTCTGCCTATATAAGTCATTCCGAGTATAAACATTGGCAATATACAATATAAGAGAACTGACAAAAACAATCCTTTAACCTTAATAAGAATTATTAAAAAAAATACCCCCATTAAAAAGTAGGATATTATTGTTGAGTAAGCAGCTGCAATAATTCCCATCTTCGGTATTAAAATCAAATTAATAGCAATGTTTGATACTGCCCCTAAAATTGTTATAAATAGTATTATTTTTTTATAATTTAACCTAACAGCAATAAGACTATAAAAGTTATAAAGCATTATATATACAACCACTAAAACAGTGTTTTTTGTTATTTCGAGCCCTCTTAAATACTTTTCATTTAAAAAGATCGGATATATATAATCTCCTAAAAAATAAATTATCAGTACAGGTATCATTAGAAGTAGATATGATATGGATAAGTTCTGTTTTAACGTAGCAAAGTATTTTTTCCCCAATTCCAATGTGTATAAAGAAGGTTCAAATGTATTAAAAAAAGCGACCCCAATAATAGACAGCCATACTCCCAGAGTATAACCGACAGAATAAACACCAACATTCTCAAAATCAACAAATCTTTTAAGTAATATCCTATCTGATAAATTTATAATCATTATAGAAAGATTGCTAAAAACAAGATAAATTCCAAGTGACAAGGCACCTTTTATCTTATTTATATTAACAAACTTAAAAATAGGTATTTTACAGAACAACAAAATAATAAACATATAGAGAACCGATACGCAAAAGTAGGAGATATATCTACCTAGTATACCGTAGCCTTTCCACACAAGTAAAACTGCACCTAAACTTTGAAGTAGGTACATTGACCCGTATATTATGCCATACTTCAATCCCTCTTCCTTAACCTTTATTTCTCTTAAGGGTAACACTATTAGTGTATTTGATAAATTGGTTACTAAAGCTAAAATGAAAGATATTCTTGAAACAGTAGACGAAAAGATAAATGGAAGAGCAATAAATCCTAAAAGACATATAATGATATTATAAATTATCAAGAACGATACTAATGAACCCATCAATTCATTTCGTTCTTCTCTTTTATATGATTTTATGAAAAAAGTGTGAAATCCAAGAATTGAAAATACAGCTATAAACATTACTATAGCATCTATATAAGCAAGAACCCCGTATGATGACGGTTCGAGCAGGTTCGTGTAGATTGGTAAAAGTAGAATATTTAAAAAAGCATTCAATGAGCCAAGTATGCTGTATGAAATAAAATTAATGATCTTCTTATTAACCAAAACTTATAACCTTGGCTTAATCTCTTTTACGGGAATTCCTGCGTAAACAAAATCGTTTTTCAGATTCTTATTTACAACAGTATTTGCGCCAATAACTACACCTGATCCAATATTCACATTATATAGGACTCGTACTCCGCACCCGATCCATACATTTTCACCTATCCTTACTGGACCTTTGAGAACGCCACTATCTTTAGTAGGACATTTAGGGTTATTACTAATATGTGAAGTAGTTAAAACTGAACAATTATGAGCGATACTTACATTGTCACCAATCTTGATCCCACCCTCTCCAGAGATAACAGAGAATTGGTGTATCGACACATTGTTTCCTATCTCGATAAAATCAAACCCAGTCATATAAACAGCTGGCCCGATTATTACATTTTTTCCCCAACTCTTACACAATTTTTGATACAAACAACTCCTTGAATATATTCCTAATCGCCCGTTCCAAAAACGGACTCTATTTATTAAAAATAGGAACAAATGAAGTTTAACTTTTTTTAACACCGACGAACCTTCTATTTATAATATCCTTTAATCCAATTAACCGTTGGTAATATTCCCTGCCAAAAATCCCTTTCAAAGGTCATTCCCAACTTACATATTTTACTATTAGAAACTTCAAACTTTTTAATATCACCAACCAACCAATCATCGTACTCAATATCTATAATGCCTTTTTTATTAAAATGCTTAATTATAAATTCTGCAAGTTCTTTTATACTAACCTTAATACCCGAAGCACAATTATACACTTCACCTTTACTTTTCTCTTCGACGGCAACAGTTAAATTTGCGGCCACAACATCTTTTACATTAGTAAATGTTCTTTCCTGGGTCCCATCCCCATGTATCACAAGATTTTTTCCATTAATTATTCTATTAAGAAAGATTGATACAACGCCACCATAACTATCATGAAATTCTTGTCGTGGTCCATAAACATGAAAATATCTCAGCACCGTAACATCAACACCATACAGTTTATTAAAAGCCACCCCATAGCGCTCTCCAGCTAACTTACTTACTCCGTAATATGACACCGGAACTAATGGATGATCTTCCGTTTGCGGAAATAAAAAAGGTTCTCCATAAACAGATCCTGTAGAGGCATGAACAACTTTCTTGATATTTAAATCCCTGGCAAGTTCAAACACATTAAAAGCACCTTCACCATTTACTCTTAGATCCCGCCTTGGATCCTTTAGGCATATATTCTTCTTTGAAGCAGCATTATGAAAAACTATATCAACGCCACTTAAAGCCTTCTTCATTGCATTATAATCGGTTACATCAATTTCATAAAATCTAAAATTACCCCTGCTTAAAAACCTTTTTATATTCTCTTTTTTTCCCGAAGACAGATCATCAATACAAACTACTTCAAGATCTTTATCAATAAGTTCTTCAATAATATGGCTGCCAATAAATCCAGCACCACCTGTTACCGCCACTTTTTTAAACTTTTTACAAAAGTTATTTAATATTTTTTCATTCATATTCACCCCAACTAATTTAATGAATCAATAATGCAATTAATTACTTTTTCCTGATCATCTTTTCCTAAATATGGATGCATTGGTAATGAGAATATCTGCTTGGAGACTTTTTCGGATATTGGATAATCACCTTCTTTAAAATTTAAATATTTAAAAGCCTTTTGAAGATGCAATGGATTAACATAATAAATAACTGAGGGTATTTTTTTATCTGATAAAGCTTTCATTATCTTGTCTCGATTCTCACTGCAGATGGAATATTGAGCCCAGGCTGAAGTATAACCCTCTGGAATAAAAGGTACCTTTACATAATCTTTCAGTTTGTCCGAATATCGTTTTGCGACTATATTTCGTTGGTCCAGTTCTCCACTGAATAGTTTTAATTTTTCAATTAAAACTATTGCCTGAATGGCATCTAAACGTCCATTAATTCCAATCCGGACATTTTCATATTTATCGACCCCCTGCCCGTGCACTCGTAGTGATAATAAAAGCTCCTTAACATTCTCATCGCTGGTAAAAACGGCTCCACCATCACCATAGCAACCAAGAGGTTTAGCAGGAAAAAAGCTTGTTGCCGAAATGGGTGAAAGAGAACCTGCTTTTTTTCCCATATATCCAGCGCCAAATGATTGTGCTGCATCTTCAATTACAAATAGATCATTTTTCTTTGCAATCTCATTTATTCGATTATAATCTGCCGGCAAACCGAACAAATCAACAGGGATGATTCCTCGTATTTTTTTCCCTTGTAATTTTTTTATACTTTCTGAATTGTAATCGTTTAGCAATTGTTCAAGTTTTTCCGGGTCAATATTAAATGTATTTTCATCAATATCGACAAAATAAGGTTCTGCTCCAAGCAAAGATATTACTTCTGCCGTTGCAAAAAATGTGAAAGGTGTCGTCAATATTACATCTCCAGGTTTAACGCCATACGCCATTAAACAGAGAAGCAATGCATCCGTCCCACTTGAACAGGTCACTGCAAATTTAGTACCAGAATAATCAACTAATATTTCTTCCAGCTCAATGACGTTACTTCCTAATATGAAAGCGGCATTGTCAATACTTTCTGATATCTTTACCATTACATTCTTTTTTATTTGAGCAGCTTGCGTTTTCAGATCAATGAATTCCATAAATTTATTTCCCTTTTGTAAGTAGATAATGGAATTTTTTATAAGGCCTTTTTATTGCAACAGGTCTGACACTCTTATATTTACACCGATTTGAGAACTAAGATATACATTATAGGTCATTCACCTTGAATATCCATGGATTAACTTTTTTCACTCATAATTCTTTTAAGTCTTTCATGCAGCAAAGCTTCCCGCATTTGTGGTTTTGCATGTCTTATTTTATAGACCAAGTCTATTGAAGGTCTTGCATCCTCGGGTGTAAAGCCATTTCCATTTATAATATCCTTATAAACTGTTGTATGAAGATCAGCAAATCCACCTGAAAATTCAATTTCTTCGCCATCGACAGTAATTGATCTATACGTCGGCCCAGTACTTTTTTCAGGAAGATTTTCTTTATCTATGGAAAGAAACCACGTAACCTCTGCATGCTCTAATTCAATAAACCCGCTTACAGTATGATCAGTAGAAAAGTGAAGCTCATCATTTACTGGTTTCCCAAATATCCATATCAGCATATCAAAAAAATGAACTCCAATATTGGTTGCAAGTCCGCCTGATCGCGTAACGTCACCTTTCCATGAAACCAAATACCATTTCCCACGTGATGTTATATACGTAAGATTGACTTTGTACTTTTTATCCTTTTTATTTAATATCACTTTCTCCTTGAGTGCTTTAATCACCGGATGCAATCTTAACTGTAAAACATTATAAATCTTATGACCATACTCCTCAGCCAATTCCTGTAGAGCATCCAAATTCCAGGGATTCGAAACCAATGGTTTTTCACAAATAGCATCAGCACCTACACGCAACGCCAATCGAATATGTGCATCGTGAAGATAATTTGGAGAACATATACTCATAAAGCTTATACCAGAACTCTGTCTTCTTAATTTTTCTAAATGCCGATCAAATCGTTCGAACTCCTTAAAAAATCTGGCATCATAAAAATACTTATCCAAAATTCCGACAGAATCATTCGGATCGCATGCAGCTACCAGTTCATTTCCTGTCTCTTTAATTGCCTGCAAATGACGCGGTGCAATATATCCACCAACTCCTGTTATCGCAAATTTCTTAACCATTTAAAGCATTTCCTTTGTTGAGATTTACAACTCCTTAGGGATTTTATACTGACCTCTAAATCCCTTTTAAAATGTAAGTTTACATCAACATTCAAAAAACCGACAGGATTCTCAACCAAATATGCAATATTATACGAACACCTTTTTCCTAAGATATCATGAATACTACATTATTTTTATCACATGAAGTTTACTATTGAATTCTGTTAAGTACAAGTTTTTTATAGTTCCACAATTCAAAGAGTTAGCCTATAAAATACATTCATTATTAACTGTTTTTTATAATACTATTCATTCTATATTTTTGGTATGAAGTCTCTCGTTTTTTAGGATCTAATCCGTTTTCATTTATGCTTTTCTCTATGTACAACAGGTCGGTGCACATTAAAAAATCAGATGAAGGTATTTTTTTTAGGGATTTTTATACTTTAATACTTACTTCCATCAAACCATTACAATAGAGAATAAATAGCCCCATACCCTCCCGGCCTCCCCCTATGCCACCTCCAAGCGCTCCCGATAATTGTCTCAATATCCGAATGCTCCGCGTCCCACCCTAAAACTACTTGGGCCTTTCCCGCAGAGCCAACTAAAACTCCAGCATCCCCAGGCCTACGGCTGATAATTTCATACGGAATGGAAACTCCGGAAATTTTTTCACACATTTTAACCAGCTCAAGATTGGTAAAACCGCACTCATTCGCCAGATTTAAGGAGACTGTCTCTCCACCATCTTCCAGATATTGCAACGCAAGATAGTGTGCGGAAGCCAGATCCATAACATGCACATAATCACGCTTACAGGTGCCGTCAGTGGTGGCATAGTCATTTCCGTATATCTGAAGTGGTTCTATCTCAGAAAGTGATTCCTCAGATTGTATCCGGATTAGAGCTTTCCGGAGAGTAAGTGGTATCAGGTGCGTCTCCGGAGTATGGTCCTCTCCAATGTGGCCATCAGGATGTGCCCCGGCAGCATTGAAATACCGAAGCGCACAATACCTCAATCCATACGCCTGGCAGAAATCTGCCATAATCTGTTCAAAAATAGCCTTGGTATGCCCATAGGGACTTACCGGTGCAATACTGCATTGTTCATCAATGGGTTGCTGTTTGTTATTACCATACACCGTGCAGGATGATGAAAAAACGATCGTCCTGACATCATGATCGAGCATCGCCTCCAGCAGAACAAGTCCATTTACCACATTGTTGTCGTAATACTTTCGCGGATTGATGATTGATTCATACACGTAGGCATTGGCGCTTAAATCGACAACGGTTGTAATCAGATTTGAAGAAAACAGGCCATCAAGCAGTTCACGATCACCAATCGAACCGACAATGAGTTCCACCCCGTTTGGCAGTGACTCTGCGTGGCCGGTGGAAAGATTATCAAGCACGGTAACAGCAATACCCTTATCCACCAGATATTGTACCACATGGCTCCCGATATACCCGGCACCACCGCAAACTAGAACTGTCTTATTATTGTTCTTCCGATTCATATAATTGTCGTATTTTCAACCATTTTCACCTCAAAATCGGGAATAGAAACCTGTTTAATCGACATCATATTATTGGTTCCGAATTCGTCTGCGCTGATTCTTTAATCATAGAAAATGATTAATTGGGCACTCGATTTATTTTGACAAGACGACTTCGCATTAAAAGAGTCACTTATAAGTGACCAAATCTGTCCCCACGGTAATAAAACCCTGATTAGGCATTTCGAATTAAATCCAAATCGTTACATTTTTCTTAAAATCTTGTACCCAATAATTCCGTAGAATTCGTGAACCGCAGCTGTTACATTTTGCAAAGCTTTGGTATCCGGAAAAAAGTCCCGTACATTACTAACAATCTGTTGCCGTGACTGAAAATCGGTCGCAGATCCACAAACAGTAAAACTACTTTTTTTAAAAACCTGTATCGATCGATACAAATGAGCAGCACTGGTCACGAGAATAATATTCTTCTGCAATTGCAGAGAGTCAAATATTGCCGAAATGGTCGGCCCATGGTCCGCCGTAGTGAGTGACCTTCGTTCAATGATGATGGCACTGTCGGGTACCCCCATCTCTTTGAGCACCATCGCATTTTGTTCACCCTCGGTTACCTTCTGATGAAACCCGCCCACCCCGAACCCCCCGGAGGTCACTACCCGCGGAGCAATCCCCATCCTGTAAAGACGGGCGGCATGCAGCAAACGGTCCCCCGCCTCATTCAATTCCGGGTATTCATCCCGGGAATACATCGGTTCACCGCTTCCCCCCAGAACCACTATAGCGGAACAATCGCTCGGAAGTTTACCCTGTTGTTCGTAGGGAGCTTCCAGCGGTCGTAAAAATAACCGGGAAACAAAGGGAGTTGAGATGACATAGAGAAAAATCAGTCCGGAAAGAATAACGATTTTTCCCCAATGCACCTTCCGGTACACCAGAACAAGTCCGGTACCGATAACAGATATGCCAAGCCCGAGCGGATACAGTGGTATCACCAGTAATTTCAGAAACAGTTCCATCAATTCCTCTATAGATTTGTTTAAATGGTCGGGGTATAAATAAGAAGTCGAGACGGACTGCTCGTTAAGATACCCGTTTTCCCTTTTCGCACAACAGAAAAATACTCGAACAGAGCTCCGGGTAGAGCTGACCGAGTTCATAGCAGCCGTCCAGGTACTCTTTCGAGATACTATCGGTGGCAAGCAGCCGGTCCCATTGAAAATTTGCCAGAGCCTTGAAAAAAATTCCCGTCCGGTAGACCACCTTCAATCCGGCAGCCCGGGCATCCCGTTCGAGGGTATCGAGGGTATACGTACAGCGGTGCCCGTGCTCTTTTTCGGCTGGCGTAACTGCGGTGGTATGGCTGATAAGCCCCATTTTAACGGCGATCTGCCGTGAGGGAGCATTTGCATTCGGACAAACGAGGAACAACCGCCCGTCGTCGGCGATCCACTCATCGTTTATCCGCTGCAGCACCGCAACGGGATCATCAAGATGTTCAAGCACATGAGTCAGGATGATATTCCGGTAGGTTCTGTCCAGCGAGACCGTTTCAAACCGTTCATTGACATAGGTAACTTTTCCTCCGAGCTTTTCCCTGGCGGTTTGCAGCGCTTCATCAGACACCTCCACACAGGTGATATCATCGAATACGCCCAAAAGTCGCTGTGTGAAATCCCCCCTGAACGAGCCCAGTTCAAGCAGTGGTCCCGATCTGAAGAACGGCGAGAAGGCCCGGACCATGTACCCATGCATCACGTCGAAATCAAAATTATAGGCATAACTGTGCTCTGCGGTATCCCTGATTTCCCGATTGTAATTCCGGGTCGTATCAGTCATGTTCCACCAACCTTTTTCGTAAGTGCACCATCTTCGATGTCTCTTCAAAAGCCTTAAAACAGCACTTTTCATACAACCGCAGTGCTGCGACATTGTCGCTGCCCGTTTCAAGCCGAAGCTCTTCAAAACCCTTATCTGCAGCGAATTGCTCGACCGATTGCATCAGCTGCAGTCCAATCCCTCTGCCGGCGTATTCAGGAAGCACCGAGATATTCGAGATATACCCGCGTCTGTTCTCACCGTTATCGAAATATACTGCCGCGAGCCCCGCAAGTGTTGTACCTTCCCACATCTCGAACCGCTGCGACCTGAGAAACAGTTTTTTACCATATGCCGGCAGATCAACACGCTCACTCAGTTTCGGGCGATAGTGTGCATCGCATTGTGTCAGATGCCCGACGATTTCCGTTTCCGTGGCACTGTTCATGGTCTGACGAAACGTCATTTCAGTCAACCAGTTCCGCAACGCCGAACCCGTTTCGCCCGAATTCGTTTCCATTGTATAAAAGAAACACCCTGTCCCCTACGGCACATAAATGAGGATAACACATCATCTCCGTATCCCAGCCATCCGGCTCTGAGGCAACATCTATTCCGGCTGCGGCATCATCTCTTTTCCATTTTCTGAGATCCTCAGACCAGGCATAGCCCAATCGGTAACTGTGGCTGCTGTTTTTCCTGAAATCGAAAGAGTGCCGGTGGCAGAAATACATATGATACCTTCCCTCGTGGTACAGCACGGTCGGCAATGCCTGACACTCTTCCGGATAGTTTTCCGCAATCACCGCTCCCCCCTCCTTTTTCCATTGTATACCATCCGAGGATTCCGCATGCCCGATTTTATAGGTACGTTCCGGTTGCCCGCCCGTTGTATAGATACGCCATTCCGTACCGTAAATGTACCACATGTGCCAGAGTCCGCCAAAATCACGTACGAAACCGTCACAGACCAGATATGGCTCATTCAGTGACGATGAGAGTACCGGACCGTCATGATACCGTACAAAAGTTACCCCATTGTCAAAACTTTCAGCGAGCCCGATTCCCGTATCACAGGATACCGATACCCTTCTGGTCCAGCCGGTGGTATAGGCGAGAATTCGGTTCTCATTGCGAACCACATGTATCGGAAATATACCATGCTCATCAAAGGCCCCTTTTTTTGATGGAGAAATAACATCGCCATCTGAATAACCGAGAATATTCGTGAAATCACGATCCATTTCGATGAATTGAACCACACTGACAAACTTTCCGTTTTCAGACCGCAGGCGGGTAGAAAAGTAAATACGTATGAATGTATCAAATACCAGAACCTGCGGAGATTGCGCGAATCCGACAAACCGATTCCTGAACGGAGAGTTGTAAAAGTCAAACACCATCCCCCGTTTGTTCCACTTCATTTCAGTTCCCCCTGCAGCTCAGCAAGACCGAACCCCTCTTTCCCCACCTGATTCCCCAGATAATACATCCACGTGCGCTCCTCATACGTGAAAACGTGCGGATAGGCCACCATCTCATTATCAAATCCATTGTCCGAAACACCGATTCCTGCCCGTTCGTCATCGCGTCGCCACGTTTCACCATCTACGGAGTGCGCATACCCGATACGGTAACTGCGTTCTCTGTTTCTTCTGAAATCCGAAGGTTGCCGGTAACAGAAAAACATATGATACTTCCCGTTTGAAAATGTGACGTCAGGACTCGCCTGTGCTTCATGTTCAGATAGTGTATCCGCAATCAGATCAACGTTCTTCTTCTCCCAATCGACACCGTTTTCGGATACAGCCAGGCGGATCTTATAGACCGGCTCAGGTTTTCCGTCGACATCAATCCATACCCTTCCGGCAATGTAATACAGATATAGTTTGCCGTTGAACAGTCGTATTTTCGGACCGCTCAGAATGAATGGCTCCTGCGGTGAATAGGAAAGTACCGGTCCTTTCCCCATTTTTACAAATGTTTCTCCGCCATCGAAGCTCTCTGCACAACCGATCGCCACATCAAACGGCACCGACTCACACCGTGTCCACCCGCCGTAGTAAGCAAGCAGTCGCCCATCAAATTTCACCACCGACATCGGATACGTACCGAATTCATCAAAAGCACCTCGTCCACCAGGTTCAAGAACCGGGACTTTCGAGTAACCGATAATCCGTCGCATATCGGCGGGGTCAACATCGACATACGCACAATAACTCACGTACTGTCCGTTTTCATCCGGTTTCGGCCTGCAATTGAAATAGACCCGAAGCACATTGCCTGACGGCAGCACATGCGGGGCCTGTGCAAAGGCATGCATCCAGTCCGGCCGATCAGCCAGCATCGACGGACCGAATACCAGGCCGTGTTTTTTCCAGGTTAATGGTTGTTCAGACATACAGGCACCGGGTTCCGATCTGATTTTTGACGTTACCTCGAAGTTGGTGGAAAATCATATACCCTCTCGCGTACGGGCGGGTCGCGACCAGCCCCAACAGCCCCTCTCGCTCACACGAACGTCACCTTCCGCAGCATCTCCCGCACTTCCGGTACGGAGTTGAACATCAGGCAATCAACGATTGACAACCACGGGACAAACGGATTACCGAACTGCCGGTACTCTACGGGGTCACTTTTAATAAATTGCAGTTCGATTCCTTCGCGGGCAAACCGTTCCCTTGAATAGAGTTCCACGCCACCAATTGCATTGATATACCGGTCTGCTTTGAATTCTCTGCAAAGTGACAGAACTTTATCTTCCGCCCTGAGGCTATGATCGATCGGTACCTCGGAGGATGTCACCAACCGGGTCGGAATTGCGAGATGATCACATACACACCCGATAGAGTACCGGATAAATGCGAACAGGTTATCATTGGTATAATTGATAACGGACTCGACTAACTGGATAGTGGAAGTAAAATACGGCGCTTTCCGGTACGCTTCCCTGAAGCGAAGGTACAATTTCTTCCTGTCGAAGGATTCAGCGATCCGTCGTTCCACAACGGTTTTCTCATCGCTATCTTTTTTCAGGGGAACCGAAAAAACCGCTTCACCGGAACTGCACAGATACCGGTTTCGATTGATCCAACCCTTTTTCGTGTACTTGATATTATCGTACACGACAAAAATATCGGCAGCATTTATGAGTTGGAAATAGCCGATATACGGCAGAAAATACGGTTGCATGATAGCGAGTTTCATACGAACTTGATCACTCGTACCGGTTGCACAAGAGAGCCCACTCGACCATTCGGGATACACCATCTGATGTTTGACAGAATTACTACAGAAGAATTGTTGTCCGTGCCATGCATAGAATCAATTATAAAATATCGTAACCCAAACGCCAACACTTTGTTTTTTAACAAGTTGAATGCTCAATGGCTCCACAGTGCAAGCGGATTCCAAAACAGGACAAAAACAGGAGATCGTCATGCCGGAGGTATCCTTCCGGCATCCAAATACATTTCTGATATAAAACACAGGGTTCCGGTCTCCGGATAGTATTGTCGGACCGGCTTTATGTTGAGGAATACTAATCACCGAAACAGTAACGGTTCTTACTGAATCCGTTCAATGCTATACAGTTTGCTTCCGGGATTTGCACCTTCAAACGAAGCACGAATCCAGGTATCGGATCGGGCTACCGTCGATATTCTGACCTCATCGATATTTCCCCGAAATCCGCTAAGTGGTTGATCGGAATTATGACCGATCTGCAGCGGTTCAGTCGAGACAGGAACGGAGGTGACGGCAATTGAAGAATCCTGTGGCACTCCATTGATATAAAAAGTAAGACTGGTGCCATCGAATCTGCCGGAGAGATGATACCACTGCCCCTGCTGGAATGTTTCGCTGGCGGTACAGTATTTCCGGTCGGACGGCAATGGAGCACCGATACCGAACCGGAACCACTTATTGATATTGTCAAGCTCCAGAAAAGGAGGTTCATCGCCCTTGGCCACCAGCGGCTGCACCAGGTCCAGCGACATACCGGTTGCCGGCAGCTGTACCCAGACCTCAATGGTCATCGGTTCATCCATATAGATACTCTGACTGTTTGCAACGGCGATATACTGATTGTCATTGATACTCACCGCATTGCCTGCAATACCATCTGCAGCAGCCGATATGCCGAATCCGATATACGTTCCGTCGCGGTTATTACCACTTGCATCAATGGTATAGGCGGTGGCAGGAAAGCCAATAGTCGTCTGCTCCATATGCCAGACACCTTCATAACTGCCGAACACAGCAACGCCACTGCTGTTGTTTGCCCCGTTTGGATCATAATCAATCGCGATCGTCTGATCACTCCGGTTACCCAGCAGAGTATCGACAAGTACCCATACGACCATCTCCCGTGTGAAACGATTCCACTGTTCTATTTCATACGAAAGCACGTCACCCGCTGAACTAGTGAATGTAAAACTGCCCGGCCCCATAAAAAGAGTACCATTGAGATCGGGTACCGTTGAAGTGTTCAGACGCAAAGCCACCGGAATATCAGTGAGGTCCTCACTGATCGGCACTCCTGAACCGGATGTATTCAACGTTACCACCGCATCGGCATTCAGCTGGTAAAATCGCCATACCGGCCCATCCACGGTGTCTACTCCATCAGTCATCGCAACCTTCCAGTAATACCACCTGGCGTTCATCAGCGTACCCACGGTCAGGAAGGTATCAGTAGTTGCACCGATCGGCAGCAGGTCAGCAGATGAGGTGCCCATCGATACCGCATAAGTAAAAAGACCCGACTCAGGCGACGGCGGACTCCATCGCAGTATCACAAGAGGGTTCACATGGGTGACACCATCAAGTGGATCAGGATTCCGTGGACGTACCGGCCAATACCCGTAAAACAGTTCAACCGTTACGGTATCCGTCAACCCCCGGCGATCTTTCACCCAGACCGTGAGGGTATCAAACCATTGTTCAGGATGCAAATTCGGATCTATTCTTACGGTATATACTCCTGCGCTTCCCCTGTCTTCAACCCGCTCAGTATGACGAAGCACGGAATGAAAGGTATACTGTTCAACATCCGCGGAATCGGGGTCCATAACTGAATACACCAGCGACACCGGCCCCGACTCACTGCTTAAATCGAGTGCACCCGAAGCAGTCGTAGTGAGTGTGTGATCCAACGTCAGTTCCGGCGGCCGGTTGGCCGGGAGAACACGAACCACCTGTCTGATTGAATCTCCGTTCCCGAGGGCATCGCGCACAGCGACCACGATACTGAACGTACCGGTATCCGCATCCTGTGGCATCCAACGGACTGTCATACTGTCGATAGTTGCCGTGGATGATGGCAGACCACCCATCGTAACGGAGAATGGTGATTGACCGGTACCATCGGCGAGCCTGAGCGACAGAACCATGGTGTCCCGACCGGCATCGAGTAATGAGGGAATCTCTTCCGGCCCTGTTGCCAGTCGAAGGCGAAGCGGTGGATCGATGAAAAAGCTGCCGACACCGCTCATGGTTTCAGAAACGCCATCGGTTGAGTGTATCTGCCAGAAATAGCGACCGGCACGTGTCAACCCTTCAACGGTCACGGTATTCTTTCCATCCACCTTCTTAACAGGAGAGAGTACGGTATCTCCGGTGGCAAGAAAAAGCGTATTGTTCAGAAGGGTACCGTCGGGATCGCTACTAGTCCAGAGGAAGGTAGCACTACTGTCGTGGATTATTGCATCGGTTACCGGCGAAAGCAATTGTGGAGTGCCTGGTGATGCACCATAGTATACGGTGAACAGCGTCTCTTCCGTATGCCCGGCCCGATCGTTGATCAAAAGCCGCATGGTGACAACCCCTGTACCATGAGTTCGGGGAGGAATCGCAATAATGACCTCCCTTCCTGCAACAGGGATACCCGTAACCGTACTATCAAAACTCAGTAGAGCGCTGATGGTATCAGTCATTCCGGTATCAGGATCATGAACCGTTACTACAAGCGTTTCCGGCTGTTCCCTGCCGAACATATCGAGTGCACCGCTTAGTGTTGTATCTCCCGTCCAGAGCGTTGAAATCGTAAACGCCCTGTTGGGGGGTACCACAAGGATCTGCGGGTACAACCGGGAGCTGTTCTTAAAGGAATCAACCGCAGTAACCGTCAGCACATATCTGCCGGTGTCCGCGACCTGCGGAACCCAGTACACCTCGCCACTGTCAATCGCCACCGGCGTTTCTGACCGACGGTCAGCTGCTACGGAAAAAACAACCGGTTTTTTCCCGGTGCCGGGCATCAGTGTTAGCGGGACACGCATCGTATCACGTCCCACCTCGAGGATTACGGGAAAATCCTCCTCTGCGGTAGTGAACTGAACCGGTTCCGGGACATCGCTGCTGTTGGTTATAACAATCGGATACGAATAGAGCAGTGCACCATAGGGATCCTGAATGGTAATCGCAATGGTATCTCTTCCCGTATCAACCGACTTCGGTATCCACGAGATTATTCCCGAAACAGAGTCGATACGCAGTGATTGCGGTCCACTGCTCTTTTTATAACGGACAGGATCACCTTCCGGATCCACCGCGATAATCGTATCGGTGTACACTGTTTCCACCTGGAGCGGAAGCGGCGGTTTCGGATAACGCTTAATCTCCGGTTCAAGGTTCTGCCGGATAACCACGGTATCATTTTGCGATAGCCCGCCGGTGTTACTGACGGAAATTATAACACGGTTACCTTCTGCCGAATGAAGGGCAGGCACCTTGGTTTCCCACAGGTATCCAGAGCCGGCTGCAGCAGGTGGTACCACTTGGTTGTTATAAAGTACCTGGTCAATTTCACTCCGACGATCGAAAGCGATAACACCCAACCTGACGGAATTTTTTGCTGCGGTCACGACCCTGCCGCTTATTGTTTTACCGTCAACCTGCAATCCCGCGATAACCGGGGGAACCGTATCTTCCATCTCGCTGTCGAATATCAGTACACGGGACGCCTCGGCGACGAGCGTTTCGCTGCTGTCGTAAGCCAGAACGGTAATAGTATTCCCACCCTCCTCGATTTCAGCACTAAAAGACCACGGAGCACTGTATATGCCCTTGATATTCTCCCGCTGGGAAACGGTTTTTCCATTAATACGATATTCCATGGTAAGGAAAAATGAGTCGACGTTTGCGACTTCAACAGTTCCGTTTATCATCCAGTCTTTTTTTGCCACAACCAGTTCGTTTTGCGACGGAACCTGGAACGTTACCAGTGCAGAAAAACCACCCTGCCCCTCGGGATCATAGACCACCCAGATGCGTTTCTCCGCAAGATTCCAGAAGGGATCATAGGCTCGTACCGTGAGCAGTTCCGGTTTTATCAAAAGCTCGGGTGAACTGATCATTTTAAGATAAAGATTATCACGGATAACATCAAACGGTTCTCCGTTGACGGTTGGACTGAATATCCTGCCACCGCTTCCATCAACAATCTGCATAGTCAGGTAGAACACCGACGAAGCGGTCACAACCGTGTCCTTCCCGATTGCGCCCTCATTGATACAGGTTATTACAGGTCCTTCCTGATCGTAAACGGAATACACGAAGGATGTACGGGGCGAGGTACGCGGACCGTTGAGTTCTCCGACCCAGAGCTGCCCGATGTTCGAAACGGTATTTGCCGGAACCTTTTGCAGTGTAGAGCAGGGAACCGACTGTACAACTACCCCCCCACCGAATGACCAGTAGTATACCACATCACGATCTCTGACCGGTTCGGTTGCAAGGAGGACATTTACACCCAGCGTATCTATCACCGGCTCCTGCCGAAGCGGCGAATGTACGTAGCAGGAGCGTCGTTTCACCACTTCTTCGCCCCCACGGCGTTTTGTTACGCAGCTGATCTCCTGTCGCCCCGTGTCAAAGAACGAAACCATAAAGTTCACGGTTCCCCCCGAAGGCCATTCCCGTGAACCGCGGGCAACCACCGTATCGCTAAAATACCGGTTCGCCCCGGAATGAAGACTGAACGTGTCAATGAATTCACCTACCGCCAGTTGCACGGTAAGCGTTTCCGTTGAAAAAAGGTCGATCGTATCACCCTCAGAGAAACTGGCATCAAGATATGCCTGGGCATTTCGTTCATCGGTAAACGGATTATATTCATCGGAACACCGCAGGAGTACCGCAACCACCACCAGTGCACAGAGGATTCCCCCCGAAAGGAACCATCTGCGCGTCATTCGGGCAGGATACCCGGTTCGATGTGTCGATTCCGACATTTACTTAACTCCGTAATATATTTCAACCGATTCCGATGCCGTATGTCCGGCACGATCCTCCACCGTCACCGCAACGGTATCCCGCTCGGTGGTAGCCCTGCCGGGATCAAGAATAATTGAAACGGTTCGGTTCGCATCAAGTACTCCGGTTTCCACCAGGTTCAGTTGCTTTATGGTTACCGAGAAGTGCTCAACCAGCGACGTATCGGGATCAATCACCCTGAACTCAAGTGAATCAGATTCAATCGTGTTACTCATAT
>JBNLGO010000041.1:0-25148 GCA_050306095.1 Cyclobacteriaceae bacterium | reverse complement strand
GGTCAATGGATACCAATGTATTTCCCTGCCCTTGATCAATTTCCTTATTTCGTGTTCATTGTCCGCAAATCTTTCCGGTTTTTCAAAGCTGATAATATGGAAGACAATGCCCCTTTCCTCCAGGCCGAGCAGGTAGGGCAGGATCTGTGACTGGCCTAAAGGATCAGTGAGGCCATCGTAGGTGAGGTAGAGGGAATTGATCTTCCCCGCTTGAACTGTATTCATAAAAAGAAGATTATTTCAATGTTTTGTTTGTAGTAACCTTTCATTATTTCCCATCGCCCAGGGACAAATATCACTATTTTTATCCCAAAGCTCAGGGATAAACATGCCTCTTTCTTTCAACCTAATGATAAAGGATATGAGATTGACCGGGCGGATCCGTATTCCATCGCGTATGAAGTAGAGGATCGTCTTAGGCACCGATAGAATTCTTAAGAAGGGTGGTTCATCCTAACTGCCTTGCCCCAGGTGTATACACGAATTTACCCTGAAAAATTGCCTTCTTGAGTTGTTTCTCTATCAATCTGGGGATTATGATCTGGTATTGGGCCGTTTCATTTAATGGTAGAAACCTCCAAGGTTTTCGAAAACCTTGGAGGTTTAGGTGGCTTCAAATACCCAGTTTTGGGTAATTTTGAAGGTACTATAAACCCGGTAATTTAAATTTCATGGTTACTTCACCGGTTGATTCGTTAATCTCTATTTTCTGATCTTCTATCCCCATATCCTTGCCTGTTGACATTTTGTACAATCCGGCCAAAAATTGCATGCCATTGTTCATGACCTGTTCTAATTCTAGTGCCTGTACATTCTTTGGGGTTGCTGCCGGTTCATCTGATGTTGCAGTTTCCTCCCTTTCATCTGTTCCTTCTTCCGAAAAATCAAGTCCGATTTGTCTATCCCCTTCTTTGGATTCGGATCGTGGTGTTTCGTCGAAGGCATCGCCTTCACTCTTTCCAGCCAATTCAATAACCTCTTCACTGTCTTGGCTTTCAGGCACCGCATTCGTCGGTTCGATGGCATCCAGCATGTTTTCCAGTTGTTGTATAAACTGCGACCTTCCTTTCTGGCTAAAATCAACAAAGTCCATGGAGCTGGATTTGTCGAGCACACCTTCAAAAAGATTTTGCTTAACGATCAGTCCGGCTGCAATGGATTCTTCGATTGACTTTCGGGTAATGAAATTGTAGATAGTCAGTTTATTGCTTTTTTGCCCCAGCCGGTCAATGCGCCCTATCCGTTGGTTTTTCTTGGCCGGGTTCCAGGGAAGTTCAAAATTGATCAGCGTATCTGCCACCTGTAGGTTTAGTCCGGCGCCGCCAGCTTCGGTGGACAAGAAAATCTTTATCTCCGGGTCATTTTCAAACTTTTTAATCAATTCCCCCCGCTCTTTCACCGGAATTTTTCCGCTCAGCTCCGTGAAGCCAATTTGATGTTTTCTGAGCATTTCACCTATCAACTTATGCACTTTTATCCACTCGGAGAAGATGATGATTTTGGAGGAATTATTCTTTACATCCAGTTTTTCCAGGAGCATATATTCCAACTCGTCCAACTTGGGCGATTCGTTGGTTTCATCGTCGATCAGGTAGGTGGAGTCGCACACCATTCTCATATTTGCCAGAAGTAGCTGAATACGCTGGAGGTCAAATGGTGTCAGGTAGGGTTTGTGAAGGATCATGGTCAGTGAACTGGCATATGATCCGTGCATTTCTGCCTGCAAGGGAGAAAGTTCCACCGGAATTTCAATTTGCCGTACTTGGGGAAGTTGCTCGATGACATGCCGTTTTTGCCTCCTGATCACTACCTTGTCAAGTTTCTTATTGAGCTTTTTCAAATTGTAATAACCATTGATCTTATCCTTACGCTCCGGGTCAAAAAGGCAGTGTTGATATGAGAATTCCCAAAGTGGCCCGAAAAACCGTGGATTGAGAATGCTCATAATTGAGTAAATATCGATCAGTTTGTTTTCGATGGGTGTACCGGTGATGACAAGCGTGTGCTTTGGATCGAGCCGTTTGACCGCCGAAGCTGTCTTGGTCTCAAAATTTTTCACTCGCTGGGCTTCATCCAGGATGAGGTAATCGACTCCTGCTCGATTGATGGCTGAAGCATCACGAAGGATTGTTTCATAGTTAACGATGAAAAAATAGTACTCAGGGTCGAGGTAGTTTCGTTCACGCTGTTTTGGCGATCCGTCTACAACTATGGCTTTTTCTTCGCTAAACTTTTCTATTTCCTTCTTCCATTGGGATTTGAGGGATGCGGGACAGACAACCAATGTCTTTTTAAACCCAAATATTTGTTTTTTCAGTACCGCTGCCGAAATAGCCTGGAGTGTTTTTCCCAAGCCCATCTCATCAGCGATGATGGCGGCTTTTTTGAACAAAATAAATGAAACTCCTTCCTTCTGGTAATCAAACAGATCGGCTTTGATGGGACTGTAGTTAATTTTGGAGGAGTCCTTCAGCAATTCCAGCAATTTATCATCGTACAGGGACTCGACCATTTCGATCACCTCCGGACGGATCTTTATGTTTTCAAAATCTTTAGATTCGTCAATAAAACCAAGGAATTTTTCAGTGTCGTCTGATTCAATGTAGGTCTTGCCGCCGAAATATTTTTCTATCAATGCACGTTCCTCATCCTTCATTTCATGTGGGTAATGCCAGCTTATCCTGTAGTCGTTAAGCGGGTCACAGTAAATTTCGATAAAAGGGAACTCCTTTGACAGGCGTTTAAACAACTTAGTGTCTTTCCTCAACTGATCAAATGCATACATAATATGCTTGGTAGTGCCCAGCTTATTCAGGCGGGCATCTTCGCTATCACTGTAGCCCGTTTCATTTTCAAAATCCCTTAGGAAGACACGGTACTTCACGCCCCTTTCATTGGTCAGTATATGATCTCCATAAATATTCATCGCCCACTTTATCCTGTATTCTGCCTTTGCTGCGCGTAAGCGACGTTCTTCAAGTACCCGCTTTATCATTCCCTCTCGGGTGTATTTTTTATGCTCTTCATGACCCTTTGGGTCCAGCGCTTTCAGCTCATCTTGAACTACCATAAGACAGGCATAGCCCATGCCATCCCATTCAACTCTTTCGCCCTCTTGTTCATAATATAGCCACTCTGAACCCATACCGACCTCACATAACAAACCTTCATCCGAACCATCGTGCACAAAAAATTCAAATGACGTTCCTGATTGAGCCAGAAGTGAGCAATCTTTGTTTTCGTAGTATTCAGTTCCTTTCTTAATTTCTTTAGGAGACAGGCTTTCATTCAATGCACTAACCTGCTCTTCGATAAGCTTTATTAGGTTCATTTTCGGGTTTGAATTTCAATGGTCAAATAATGCCAATACTAAAGATTGTGTGGGAGGATTGGAATAAAAAGTGAAAAAAAAATTAATGAGAGTTTGTCTGTTTAGCTTATGTTTATTCCTTCCAATCTTTAAACAGTTATCAACCGGAAATTCTAAAATTAAAAAACTAAAGGTCTTAAGTATTTTAGCTAATATGAATTATTGGAAAAGGAGGCAGTGAATTCAAGGTGTATCAAGGAAGTAAAGCTCACCTTTCTGGCAGGTGTTGAGATAGAAAAGGAGCTAAGGAATTGTAAGTTTAAGAAGGCAGGGAGAATTTATTTTTTGATTATGCCAACATATTTCCCTTGGCTTTCCGCAATAATGGGTTGAACTTGTAATTCATCGCAAAATTCGCGAAACGCAATGTTGTCCTGTATATCATCAGAAATAAAAATCCCTCCATTATTAAGCGCTTTCCAAAGAATTGGATAAGCCCATTTTCTGCCTGAATAGCTTTTGTCACTATCGTAATGAACTATGTCAAATTTTTCTCGGCTTGACTTTATGGCCTTTGGTATTCCGATGCGATCAGGCAATCTAAAAAGTGTCCAAAATTTTTTCAGTTCTGGCAATACAACCAATCCCACGAAGTCTTCATTATTCATTTTCGGGTAGGGCATATCGACAGAAAATAATTTACCATTGTTGTCTTTAAGTGCGAGTAAGAACGCAAGCGATGACCAACCATATGAAACGCCGGTTTCCAGTACGAGTGTTGATTTTGTCGCAACGGTAATATTATAAATCAAGTCCAGCGCCCCGGCCCCACCCATGTCGAAAGTAGAATTCCTCACTTTTTTTGTTGCATTTTCAAACTCATTTGGAAAGCTGTTTTTTAGGCTAGTAAAAGTTGAATTGGGAAATAATTTCCGAAAGGCGTCCTCTTCGCTTACTCCGTTTTGTTCACACCACGCAACGGACTCTGTTTCCTTATATCGGTCATTTCTCAGAATAAACCTTCTTAAGAACAATTGCCAAATCTGGCTGTACATATTGGGTCGGCGAATAAACCATAGAATGGTTTGTAGCTTTTCTTTCATGAAATCCTGTAAAGTGAATTGAGCTTTGAAATTATTTCATTCTATTTACTAAAAAATCCATATACGTGTGTTTTTTAAGATACCTGCGATTTTCCGAGTAAACAAAACTGGGGGAAAGTGCAAAATTGCAATGATTAAAAATTTATATGAGAGAAGAATATTCTTTCTCATCATCAAATGAAGGGATAAATAAAGATACCTGTGAGCATAAAATTTTCTTAAGTCTCTCTTTTTAAGAAATTGGTTATTAGTCACAATTTCAACCAGTTTCTTCGTTCTCTTTATCAATTTTTCGGGATTAAATCCTGTTACACTTCGTTCCACATGTTGGATCATGCAACTGGTTATTTCATTGGAATAATACAAAGTATATTTAGCTGCAAGTCGCAACCAAAGTTCATAATCTTCAGAACCAATGATATCTCGATCTTCATTAAATTTGAAGGTTTTTATAATATCATTTCTAATGAAAACTCCTATACAGCTCAAATGATTTCCGGTAGCCAAGGTGCTATTAATGTTTCCATGTCTTTTGGTTTCCTGACGTATAATTTTCCCTTTTTCATCTTTAATTTCGTAAGCAAGGTGAAGCCATTCAGGACTACCATAATCATTTATCAAGTTAAAGGCTTCTTCAAGATGATTTGGATATAAAATATCGTCACTATCAAGAAATGTAATATAATCTCCATTTGCTCTATCGATACCGAAGTTTCTTGCTATAGCCCTCTCCTCATTTTTCTTTTTAAAGTATGTGATACGTGGATCCTTTAATGCTAGAATTATTTCTTTGGTATCATCTGTACTACCATCATCAATTATTTTTATTTCAAAGTTGTAGTAATTTTGAGCTAAGATTGAATTGATTGTGGTCAATATTCTATGAGCACGATTAAAAGTTGGAATAACGATTGTGAATAGCACGGTTTTTTTCAACTTAACTAAGTTATAAGATCAAAGATAAATGATTGACGGGAAAACTTATTTTTATTTCGGCCATCCCAAGTGCGGATCAACCTGGCTTGGAGGTATAACGGCTGGCTTATCAATTGACATGGGATTAAATTTTTTTTATGGTCAATTCACATTGCCACAAAATATGAAAAGAATTTCAAGAGAAAATTTCGATTTCGTAGTCAGTCAAAATTCTGACTATCGCAAACTATTGCAGTTAAATTTGCCCTATAAAGGTTTTCATGTCATCAGAGATCCTAGAGATTTATGTTTGTCATCATATTTTTCTTGCAAAAAAACACATCCGGTCGGTGATTGGCGTCAATTAATAGACCTGAGAGATAAACTAAATAGTCTCACATTTGATGAAGGATTAATTGAAATGATAAAATTCAATAGGGAATTCATTGATTCAATGGCTAATTGGAACTACAATGATAAAAACATATATGAAATAAAATTTGAAGAATTAATACAAGACCCCCTCACTCATTTAAAAAAGATATATTCCTTTTTAGGATTCATTCATACTGATAATAATGGTCCTTCCTCATTAATTTATTCGACGAATAGAATTCTTTTCAGAATGGAAGTTTTATACAAAAGTTTTAAAATAAAATATCCTATTCTTAGCTCCAGTCGAGTCGAATGGATAAACAAGAAATTATCATTCAATAAATTATCAAAGGGAAGAAGGAAAGGCGAACTAAATTTAAACTCTCATTATAGAAAGGGAGAATCTGGGGATTGGAAAAACTATTTCAGCGAATATCACAAAGACTATTTCAAAAGAGAGTATGGTGATATTTTAATAAACCTCGGATATGAAACCGATCACAATTGGTAAATTATTCCAGGTATAGTGTTTGAAGGGCCTCCATCATATTGTGCAATTCAAATTTTGAAATCGAATTTAATCCATTGTTGATCAATTCCTTTTTTAAATCCTCATCATTTAAAATTCTCTTGATCCCATTCAATATCTGTTTTTCATTCCGATAATCTACAACAATAGCAGATAAATCGGGCACTATAAATTCCTTCGCGATACCCGACATAGTAAATACTGATGGAACTTTTGCCGCCAGGGCTTCTACATAGGTTTGTCCAAATGCTTCTATTTCAGGATCAACTGGTGTGTGAACGTAAATATCAAACAATTTATAAAGTGAATATAAATCATTTTCAAATTCTATGATTTCATAAGATTTAGTTGGTAATGATTTCAAAGAGGTGTTGATTTCATTAAAAAAAGGGCCTCTAGCATTGGCTAAAACAAGGAGAGCATTTGGATATTCGTTCAATAAATTTTGGAACGCCGGAATGATATACTGAATACCCTTCCACTCAATCCATCTCGCGATAATACCGATAACCGGCCTTTTGCATTTTGGATTATATTTTTCCTGAAGTATTCGTATTGATTTTTTATCAGGATTCGAAAAAGCCTCTAGATCAAATCCATGATAAATAAGTTTTACTTTTTCAGGATTCACTTTTTCTTTTTTTATCAATACTTGCTGAACGTTTTTGCTTATCGCAACAATATCCGTTGCTAGCCAATTTATAATCCTATCCAGAAGTACACCTTTTTTATTATAAAGGAGGTTGTAAGTACTATGGTGACGAGTATATATTCTTTTTTTTACACCAACTAATTTTCCAGCCAATAAACCAAACAACGATGCTTCAAAAAGATGACAGTGTATAACATCGGGCGCAGATATTTTCAGAAAGTGTATTAATAAAAATAACGTTTTGACAAAGTTCCTTTTACCGCTGGATTTGATACTAATAGATGGTATACCACATTGAACTAAATACTGCTCTAGTTGAGATTTTTTATCGTTAAGCAGTATAAATGAGCAGCAAAATAGATTATGATCCAATTGCTTTATTAGCCATTCGAAACCAAGTGATTTATCTATTCCCGAAACTACAAAAACAATTCTTTTCTTCTTCAACGTGACTAAAAATGCCTTATCCTTACAGCATTAAAATTACTATTCTGAGGAGAATTACTAAACTTATTTTGTTTAATTCATAGCTTTAAAAATTCACTTATATAATTTATTTGGTAAATGAGTTATTTTGACCTGGAACGACGAGAATTATTGAAATTTCTTCCAGATACAATTGAGATCATGCTGGATGTCGGGTGCGGTGAAGGAAAATTTGGTGCTCTCGTAAAAAGGAAAAAGAATTGTTTAGTCTATGGAATAGAGCCCGATTTTGAGGCATTTCAAGTAGCTAACAATAACTTAGATCATGTAGAAAATGGTTTTTTTGAAACCTCAGTTAAAAAAATAAACTTAAAATTTGACCTAATAGTTTTTAATGATGTTCTAGAGCACATGGTTGATCCGTGGAACACCTTAAAATTAGCTAGGGGCTACTTAAAACCTGGTGGACAGGTACAAATATCACTACCCAATTTTCTACATTTTTACAATATAGTTAAGATACTCAAGACTAAAGATTGGGAATATACTTCACAAGGCATCCTAGACAGGACTCATCTTAGATTTTTTACAAAGAAAAGCATTGAAAGGTTCCTTAGCGAAGCCGGCTACAACATAGATTTAATAGAAGGGATAAACCCAATTAAATCAAGAGGGTTTTCCTTGATTAATTTTTTCTCCTTAGGGTATTACCATGAAATGAAATTTACTCAATTTGTTGTTGTTGCCAAACCTACAGAGTAAAATGGATTTGTCAATTATTATTGTCAATTATAAAAATCTTGATGTTACCAAAAAATGTATTGCTAGCATTGTCCAATTTACAAAAGGGCTTCAATATGAAATAATAGTTGTCGACAATTCACCAACCGCCGATTCCAAATTTCTTCTCCACAAAGTTGAACCCAACTTAATTTATCTTGAAAGCCAAAATTTAGGTTTTGGACATGCAAATAATAAGGGAATGAATGTTGCGCAAGGGAGTTATATTTTACTGTTGAATTCGGACACAGAATTAATTGAAAACTCTTTGTTGAAATGTGTAAATAAACTAAACGCCATAAACAGAGAAACCAATAGCTCCGCTATGTTAGGTTGTCAACTGATTAACAAGGATCACAGCTTTCAGCATTCTTTTTTCCCATTTTTAAAAGATTCTGTTTTTTTGCTTTTAAGATGTACAAATCCCATTTTCTATAAGATGTTTAGAACAGACCTTTATTACCAATATGAGAGTAATTTAAAAAAAGTAGGTGACATTAGTGGTGCTTTTATGATGTTCAATCGAGAGTTGTTTGAAATTACAAAGGGGTTTGATACTGATTTTTTTATGTATTATGAAGAAAGCGATTGGTGTAGAAATAGGATCAAAAAACACTTCGGTATTTACTATTTTCCAGAGACAAAAGTCATTCACATAGGATCATCAAGTACAAAATCAACTAATGCAGAGGTTCAAAGATTGGTTTCTCAAGGGTTGTTTTGGTATAAAAAGGGCAAGTTCAAGTATTTGGGATTTCTTCTTGTTCAAATGATTAACTTGCTGACTTTTCTTGTGGTAGGTTTATCAAATAAGAAATACATAAAAGATTTCAATAATGTAATTAAAGCTTCTCGCTATTGGGTTTATGATATTTTCAATTATACAACGGAAATAAATTCCAATAAACAGCCACTGATGTATCGATCATTTTTCCGCTAGTAGGATTTTTGGACTTGTGCTTGAATGAGCAAGCTGTAAAAACGAAATTTTAATTTTTGAGGGATGAGATTAAAAGACTTTTTATCTAAAAGCTCAATGTATTTTTCCTTTGCTAAAAACTTAAAAAGTAGACGTTTGAATCCTTTGAATTTTACATTTTGACGCCATTTTAATGAAACTGGATTTATTTGATTTAACTTCTTTATTTCACGACTATATTCGACTTGTCTTTGCACATAACTTTTAAACGAGCTAAACAGCTTGTGATGCGCAATCGCTTTACTGCAAAAATAGATCTCGTGCTTATTTTCAATTAACTTAATAGCTAGATCAAGGTCCTCGGCATCTTTCAATCTCTCGTCAAACCCGTCGTACTGAAAAAACATTTTTTTATTGATGCAAAAATTATTTGCCGTGATATAGGGCCTGTCTAATACACCGCTTTTTAAATTTCCTTCCCACTTTTGATTTAAATAGGCACAATATTTTTGAAAGTTGCTTTTTCTATTGTCAAAAAGCGGGGCCAATTTACCCACAACAATATCACAATTCTCATTGCAAATTACGTTTCTAAAAACTTCAATTATATCAGAACTTAATTTTACGTCATCATCAAAAAAAATCAAATGCGATCCTGAGGCATGTTTTGCTGCTGCATTTCGAGCTCCTGCTCTTCCGAGATTCTCTTCATTACGTAAAATTAAAGTGTTTACAGGGAGGGTGATTTCGTTCTTTAAGAAATCAAAAGTTCCATCAGTAGATGCGTCGTCAATAATAATCAACTCAAAACTTTTATAAGATTGAGAAAATAGTGATGAGATTACTACTTCTATTTTATTCCTTCCATTAAAAGTGGGTATGATGACTGAAAATGTCGGTGTCATAATACTGATTTGAAATTGTCTAGGATTAACAGCTTTAAATAAAGAAGCTTTTCATTAAAATATAGGTTTTTAACATTGATCTGATTCAAGAATGCTTTTGATGCTACATAATTTTTGTTGAAATACATATAATCTGCCAAATAAAGCTTATTGTAATTCAATGCCGTTTTGACTAATTGATTATCTATGTTTGCATCAAGAAACTCGTTGTCTTTTAAAGGAGCTTTAAAATATTTGTATGCCAGATTTATATAAGAATGATCTTTCACGCCTTCCGCCAACAATAAATAAGGAATAAATCCTTCTTCAATAAATGAGCTTTTTTGTGAGATAGTTTTTGATTCCTCATGCAATCGGAAGTTAACTATTATATCATTTGATTTTTTAATTCCAGCCAAACCAAATGTCAATAAATACCTAATCCACCACTCTTTATCCATCACGTAATGGAGCTTTTCATTTAATAAACCAACTTTATCCCAAACTTCCCTTCTAAAAAAGGTTTCCGGTTGATCGATTCGAGCCCACCCAATTGTTTTCGCCAGATTGTTATCATAAGTGTCAGTACCTTTCGATATTTTAACCAATCCATTTTCATCTAAAATTCTTGATAGCCCGCAGAAACAATTTATACCAGGATCCTCAAAAATCTCGCTCACAGTTTTTAATGCATCTGGTTCGTAGTAGTCATCTGAATTTAGCCAGTTTACAATCTCGCCGGTTGCCTTTTTTATTCCTTTGTTGATGGCATGACTTTGGCCTTCATCTGGTTCGCTAGTCCAGTAGCTTAAATGTTTTTCATATTTTTTTATAATATCTAGAGATCCATCGGTACTTCCTCCGTCGATAATTATGTACTCTAAATTTGGATAATTTTGAGATAGAACGGAGTCAATTGTTTGTTCGATGTAATCCATTTGATTGAAAGACGGAGTAATAATGGATATTTTCTTTGACAATTGCATTTAAAATTAATCACACGTTAAGCCCACGTAACTGAATATAAATAGCCGGATGAAAAAGAACTTAGACCAATATTCTTTGACTTCACCTATTTTAACGGATTTGTTTCAACATTTTTCACTAGTTGCTTTCTGAGTGAGTCCATTAAAACAAATAGCGAAAGTATTTAAATTTCCAATATGGGGTCCAGAGCAAATGCTTGTAATACAACCTTTTGTTAATGTTTCTCCTATAATGGAAACTGTTGGGCTTATGTGCACCAACAAAGTGTAAAATTCTGATTTCGAGATTGTCAGTGTATTCTTTGCAATAGTTCCATTTTACGTCAATTGTTTTAATTGATTTTTCCAACACAACATTGATTGCATCTTGATCCCAATATTTGAGTAATTTTGGATTTTTATGAATAAAGTTTGTCAGTCTTTGGGTTACATTTTCTTGTCTCCAAAAGGCTAAATTCACTACGAGCACTCCACTATTTATGTAATTTCCCGTTCTAAGATTTAATGTCTGGATTCTCTCCTCAATGATTTGGTTAACACCAGCCAAACTATAATTATCTAGTTTGACATTCCATAAAGGATTTAAATCATTCAACACGAGTAAATCAGAATCCAAATAAATAACCTTATCTAAGGATGTCGGTAACAACTGAGGTAGAAAGACTCGATAATAATTTAAAGGACTGGCATGTTTGTCAACAATGAAATCATTAGTGTCTAAATTAACATCTGTAACAAAGATAAGTTTGATTTTACTTTTCCTAATTGTCGCATCTAGTTTCTGTTGATTTTCTTTAGATATAAAATCAGAAATAATATAGAAGGAAATTGGTGTAGAATTTGATAAAATAATTGACCTTAATAGTGCAGCAAGGCTTTCAGAAAAATCGTCACTAATAGTCACAGCAATGGAGATCATTTGTATCCGTTTAATCTCAAAAAAAGAACTGTCTTAAAAATATACAGTAGCTGTTTAACAGTGTGCTTTCTTATAAAATGCTTCCTTTCCCATATGATACATTTTGTTTTTTTTAACGATGGATCGAAATGTTCATTGACCCATTTAGATAAATATGGGATTATTCCAATATCATTTAAAATTTTGTTCCTAGCCTTAACTATTTCACTAAAGTTTTTTTCATAGAAATTATTTTCAATAGCATTCTTTACAGTTTTTAAAGATTTGTCAAAATCATTTAAATCTATTAACACCATTGATTTTTCAGGAAAATAGTCCTTGATATTTGGGCAACCATAATATATAGGCATAGTGTAGCTTAAAAAACAGTCCAGGATTTTCTCAGTAAAATATCCTTCGTGGGATGAATTTTCAATTGCGATTGAATATTTATAATCTTTTAATCCCTCCCATTTGTCAGTTAATGGATTCACTCCCCTACCGAACCAGTCGATTTCATCACCAATTTTTGATTTCAAATATTTCATAAAATCGAACCTGAGGGCATGACCTTCTTGCAAGGTAGTATTTGAAACGATAGCTGAAAGATTTTTCTTTTTATCAAATGGAGCAAGTCCCTTTAAATAATTATAGTCTTTCTTAATATGCCAGGTACAGATGTGTTGCTCCTTAAAAGTTTTGGGATGATCTATGTCTTTTCTTGCAGTAAAAATTCCCTCGAATTGTTTCAAAAAAGGCCTTGCATATTGCCAATAGCGAGAAACCTCGCCAGTAATGAAAATGATATTCTCTTTCGGACATTTGACTTTATCCAACAAGTATTTATCAATATCGTCATAAATAAACCAAAAATCACATTCTTTAATGTCCTCATGAATAAAGAACTTGACATTATTCCAAATTCCAGAAAGTCCAGGGGTTTCGAACAAAAGCATTGGACCGTTCCAGTCTTCATCCCACCATAATGGGTATGAGATTTTAACTTTGATCATCTGCTATATGTCTTTACAATAATCACGTTTTTCTACAAGAATAAATTCAAAATTTTCATAAGATACTTTAGGGGCGAAATTATGTAAATCATATATTCTTTCGTTCAGTGACCAAATGGTGATTCTACTTAGGTGTTTTTTAAGCCTATAGAGCCTTTTTAGTTTTTTTAGTACGGAAACTTCTTCACTATAAAGCAATTGATATTCATAATTTAGAATTTCTTCGACTTCCTTGTCATATTCGTTTTTAAACTTTTTAGAAATTTGTGAGTTAGAGTGTGACCGAAAAGCTCCGATTGGTAGATTTCCAGTATACAGTTTCTCGTATCTAAAAAAATTCATCCACAAACTAAAATCACCTGCATATTTATATGATTCATTTATGTTTCCACATTTTTCTAAAAGGCTTTTTCTCCAATAGGTTGATTCCTGTTGTAAATAAACTTTATTAAAATTTCGGAGGAAGAGGTGATACTTTGATGCTTTTTTTGCCTCATAAATTTTTACAAGCCTGTTATTTTTATCTATTATAGAAGGTGCGCCACAAAACCAGTTTATTTGAGGAAATTTGCTAAATAAACCTCCAATCGAAAAAAGGGAATTTGGTAATAAAATATCATCAGCGTTTATCCAACCGAGGATATCACCTGTTGCTTTTTCAAAACCCTTCCTAAGCGCATGGTATAATCCTTTGTCAGGTTCGCTTACCCAATATGTTAATCTATCTGAATATTTTTTTATAACCTCAACGGAACCATCTGTACTTCCACCATCTATGACAATGTACTCAAGGTTAGGATAGTTTTGATTTAAGACAGAGAGTATACATTTTTCTAAAAAAATATTTCCATTAAAATTCGGAGTAACAATAGAAATTTTTGGGAATTTGTTCATTAATTTCTATGCTTTTTTAAGATTTAGCATAATTCTATAATATAGATTTTTCAAAAAGTCTTTTCTTGAACTTTCAATTTCAGGTATTTTTCGGTTACAAACGAATTTGAATAAATTAAATAAAAGAGTCTCCTTTGATTCAATATTTGTATAACCATAGTTGTTAAGAAAATCCTTGCCTAGAAAATGGGCATATCCTAATAACAATTCCTTCGTCCGCTTATTAATCGCTTTTCTTTCTTTGTTATTGATAATAGTATTAAGGTTTTTAATTTTTTCATCCCCATAATTACCTAATAATTGAGCATCATTAATGTTAAAGCAATTTGTTTCCAAATCTAGATTCAACCAATTGAGGATATTACTAATCTCCCTTTTTGAATCAATCAGAATATTTTCATAACAACATTCAAATATGTTTTTATTGTTGGCATTTTGTTCAAGAAAAGATTGTATCAAAAATGGAGCCTTCAAAATATCTCTTTGGTATGTATATAGTTTCCAAAGTTTGTCCTGTTTCCAAGAGGAAATTATGGAAAGTAGGACATCAATAGGGTTTCTTTTGAGAACTAATATTTTTGAGTTTGGAAAATATTCTATGATTTGATTTAATATTTCATAATATCTAGGTGTTTTATCAAGAAAGTAATTGCCTTCGGGTGTTTTCGATAAAAATATCCTTAAAAAAAAATTTAATACTTCGTTTCTAAAATTTTCCTCGCCTAAAGTGTTGTCCACAAATTCCTTTATAGCATTTTTTGCATAAGTTTCGTTGTAACTTGAACTTATATTTGTTGAGAAGGCTCCTAGTGTTGGTAAGAGAATCCATGTTTCGGAATGTGTAGAAATTTGAGAGTGATTTGATAGTAGTGTTTGTAGAAGAGTTGAACCACTTCTGGGCTGACTAATAAGAAAGACTAGTTTTTTGTCATGCATTGAAAAAGTTTTTTAAAGCATGTCTAAAATAGATAAAATTAGTCCGTTCAAAAGACTTAAATAAAAAAGAAATAGCAGCATACAGTTGCTCCTTCGGAGAACTCTCCAAGAGTCGTATGAGTTGATCATTAAATTTGTAGTTCATTTCTTTAATTACTTTACCACCTAGTTCCATATCTAATGTCTTATAAATTAAATTGGAATTTTTGTTTACGACATATTTCATCTCCCTTATGAGATCAGCCCTTAATAGGGATTTGGATATTCCACTAGGATCATCCACATAGGCACTACCGATGTTGTCACAGAAACCTATCTTAGCAAAGGCAGAATATCTAATCCGGGAATCCCAATCATGAAAGGCCTTCACTGATTCATCGTAATAGTTAATAGAATGTAAAACACTCTTTTTGATTGTCTCACATCGAAATAATGTATTATATGGAAAGTCACGAGTTACAATTTTCATGAATAGATCCCCTTGTTTTGGAATTTTTTGATCATCCCTCCAATGCCTAATTTGTTTACCATTTTTATCGGTAAAGTTAAAATTGGAATATACCACGTCCACGTCTAAATGATTTTCTAAATAGCGAACCTCTTCTTTTATTTTATCAGGATAATAGAAGTCATCGCCGTCCAGATAGGTAATAAATTTGCCTGTACTAAGTCTAAAACCCGTATTCTTGTTAATTGGAATGCCAACATTTTTAGGTTGAAAAAAATATCTGATATTATCATATAATCCAGCCATATTCAAAATATAATCTTGGCTTCCATCTGAGGAAAAATCATCGACAACGATAATTTCAAAATTTGAGTAAGATTGATCGAGTAAAGAATTTAAAGACCTTTTTAATGAGTTTAATTGGTTATAGCTGGTCAATACAACTGAAATTAGCGGATTCTTCATTTCATTCTCTCAACTAAATATTTGCTTTCAAAATGTACATAAAAGGTGGAATAGAATAGTTTTGCAAATAGCATGTAATTTTTAGATTGCATAAATCTATATATCGGTGATTTATCCGGTTGATCGATTAGAAAGGAATGATCCTCTACCACAAAAACTTTTGGCTTAAAAGTATTTAAATCAAAAGATTGCAGAACATTCAATTCGCTTCCCTCAACATCTAGACTTAGGAAATCTATTTCTTTTACATTATACTTGGATAATACGGCATTTAAAGTTGTTACTTTAGTCTTTTTAGTTTCTATCAGCTTCGATTTGTTACTAATCTGTGAAACATATGCACTATCAAACGAATTGTAAGCAGATTCTTCGAAAATATAATAATCCATCAATCCATCTTTGTTTGAAATACCTGATTCGATATTAATATCCTCAGGCCTATGTTTATCAAATAATGCCTTTGTTCCTGGCTTCGCATCTATGTTGATACCCCTCCACCCCTTTAAATAAAAAAAGTAAGTATTAGATAAGGTTAATGGATGATGAGCTCCAATATCAATATAAAATCCAGGTGTTTGTTTTTTGTCAAACACTCTTGAGAGTAAAACATCTTCGCCTTCTTGAGAAAAATAGTTATTTCTATCTGATTTCCTGATTCTTAACCTCATAAAATTCTTTTTTTAAGCCTCCTATGGCGAATGTTGGTTGCCTTGTTTGCAAAGTTTTAAATTGAAAATGTTCGTCAAAAAAAATGGATGAACACCACGTATAGGTGTTGATAGGGCCAAACCCATAAAAGTCAATTTGAATTAAACCTGCGTTTCGCAATATTTCACAAGCTTCTGGAAACCAGTCAGAATTGTCTAGTACAATTAAGCCACCCTTATTCAATTTAGAAGGTGCTTTTTTTGCACACTCAATTCTAAAATCAGCATCAATTATGATAACGTCAAATGATTGGTCAAATTCCTCAATGGAGTTAACATATTCTTTGTTGTTTCGGAGTAAGATTTCTTGGTTTTGTAATTTGTTATCTTTAACATGTTGGAACCATTTAGCTGAGCTTTCAATGCTTATTATACTAAAACATTTAGCGGCAAAATAAAGAGATGAATTTCCACTTCCCCATTCAAAAATCTTTTTATCGGTGAAATTAAATTGTTCCAAAAAATTAATTAGTGGATATGTGAACCAAGGATATGGGTTTCCACTAATGTTTACCGGGAGCCCTTTTTTTATGCTATTTTCATATCCATTTAAATCTAATATTTCACGGCATCTATCTGAAAGCTTTAGGTGAAATGTTAGACTATCTTTTCCAATTATTTTAATTATTATCTTAACAATGATTGCTTTAATTCTTTCCATGCAATTTGAATGAATGTTTTACCAATACGGTTTTAGAGGACCACCCTATTGGATAATTCTTATTTAAACCATCAAACTTTCCATCTTGTACAACTAATTTTCCAGCGTCTTGAATCCAATCTTCAATTGTTCCATTGCTTTCAAAAAATAAAGTCATACTATAGTAACCAACAGTTAACGGTAGAGAATCAATATCAAAATCTATAAAACCACTCGAATCTATGTCGATTCTTTCCTTTGACGAAAGTTCTGTTGAAAGTAATAAAAGACTCACATCGTTAGAGGATATGGCAATCCCAATTCGACAATTCTTATATTTACCATTTTGAATTAGCAAGAATTGAAGTCTTATTGTTAAATTTTTTCCTGTAATTGCCACATCTACTTGGTTATTATTTATGAGATAAATAATTTCATTAAAAATAACCCTTCCGGTACCTTTGCGATCTTTTCGCTCGTCTAATTTTATACTTGTTAAATTAAAGTTTGAATTTAAATATTTATCAACAACCTGATCACTAGTTCCACTATATGATAAAAAGCCATTTTCAAGTAGAAGCCCACTTCCACATAAATTTCTAACTGCGCCCATATTATGACTGACAAACAAAACCGTTCTACCTTCGCCCGCACTTACATCTTGCATTTTACCAATTGCCTTTTTTTGAAACTCAATATCACCTACGGCCAAAACTTCATCTACAATTAAGATTTCTGGTTCAAGGTGTGCGGCGACAGCAAAAGCGAGGCGTACATGCATTCCTGATGAATATCTTTTAACAGGTGTGTTCAAATATTTTTCCACTCCTGCAAAATCTACAATCTCTTCCAGTTTGGCTTTGATTTCCCATTTTTTCATACCCAGGATGGCACCATTTAAAAAGATATTTTCTTTCCCTGTCAATTCAGGATGGAAGCCCGTACCTACTTCAAGTAAACTTGCAATTCTACCATCTACATATATTTTTCCTTTGCTCGGCCCTGTAACTTTTGAAAGAATCTTAAGTAAAGTAGATTTTCCAGCTCCATTTTTTCCGATGATTCCAAGTACTTCCCCTTTTTTTATTTCAAAATTGATATCCTGAAGAGCCCAAACATATTTTTCTGATAACTGATTGAGATGACTATTAGAACCAATCTTTTCCAAAGGATTTTCCTTACCGAAGAGATTGGCATAAATACGTTGCAAATCGTCTTTCAAGGTTTGGCTTCCAACTAAACCCAATCGATATTGTTTCCATAAACCTTCTACTTTTAATGCTATATCGCTCAATATGGTATCATTTATTGTTCAAAAATAGAAAGGTCTTATCATTTCTGCCTACTTATAATCAATAATTATATCTTTGGGTTTTAAAAATACAAAATGAATAATAAATACTGGTCAGAGGTTATCAGTCCTAAAAAAAGTTGGTTTGATTTACGAATAACAGAAGTTTGGAATTACCGTGACTTAATCCTTTTATTTGTCAAACGTGATTTTGTCACTGTATATAAGCAGACTATTTTAGGACCAGCATGGCATTTTATCCAGCCTATATTAACTACCATCATTTTCACATTTGTATTCGGCAGGGTAGCTAAAATATCAACAGATGGTGTTCCTCCCTTTTTATTTTACCTGAGTGGCATTACCATATGGAATTATTTTGCAAAGTGTTTAGCAAGCACAAGCAATATTTTTGTACAAAATGCCAACATCTTTGGCAAAGTTTATTTCCCTAGGTTAACAGTTCCTGTTTCTCTTGTTATTTCTGGTATGTTAACATTTGGTATTCAGTTTATAATGTTTCTTTGTGTTTGGTGTTATTATGTTTTCAAAGGTCAGGTAATTCCAAATTGGTATATACTATATATACCTGTATTCCTAGTTAATATGGCCATTCTTAGTTTGGGCTTAGGTATGATATTTTCATCTTTAACCACAAAATATCGGGATCTAACCTTCTTACTAAATTTTGGAGTACAGTTGTTTATGTATGCCTCACCTGTTATTTACCCAATTAGTGCTTTAAATGGTATGGCAAGGGAATTAATGATATTTAATCCTGTTGCACCGATTATAGAAGGGTTTAGGTATGCATTTTTAAGTACTGGAGGAGTTTTTAATATCATCCAGCTTTTATGTAGTGCGATTGTTTCAATTATTATTTTCCTAATCGGGGTTGGTGTTTTCCACAAAGTAGAAAAAACGTTTATGGATACAGTATAATTATGGAAGCTAATACTCAATTTGATACTCCTATATTATTCTTGATCTTTAATCGTCCTGATTTTACGGAAATTGTTTTTAAAAGAATTAGAGAAGTCAAACCCAAGTATTTATTTATTGCTGCTGATGGCCCAAGACTAGGCAGTGAAGATGACAAAATAAAATGTAATCAAACAAGAAAAATTGTCTTAGACCTGATTGATTGGGATTGTGAAGTCAAGACTTTATTTAGAGAAAATAATTTGGGATGTGGAATAGCTGTAAGTGAAGCCATATCATGGTTTTTTGAGGAAGTTGAAGAAGGAATAATTTTAGAAGATGATTGTTTGCCGTCAATTGATTTTTTCACCTTTGTCATATACTTACTTGAGTATTATAGAGAAGATGAGAGTGTAATGCATATTTCCGGAAATAATTTTCAAAAAAAAGGCAATTTTCGTGACAGCTACTATTTTTCAAAGTACAGTCATATTTGGGGTTGGGCAACCTGGCGAAACAGGTGGCAAAAATATATCCAATTATTGGACAGAATTGATGTTGAAAAATTAAAGAATTTTAAAAAAGAGGAGAAACAATTTTGGATAAATCAATTTGATCGTGTTTATATAAAAAAAACACTAGATACTTGGGATTTGAAATGGCAATACACATTATTTCATTATCAAGGCATAAGTATTTTGCCAAATGTTAATTTAGTTACAAATATTGGTGAAGTGGGGACTCATTTTTCACAAAGAAACCATTTAATTAATATTCCAACTGGAAAAATCACCGAAATAGCAAACCCAAAAATCAAAGTGATAGATACAGTAAAAGACAGGTTTACTTTTAATAAGTACTACGATCCAAAACATGGCATCAAGCAATATCTTAAGAAGATTTTAAATAGAATTCAATAACAGTTTCGAATCATTAAGATTTTACCAAATGTTTAAAAAAATTTGGAATAGATTGGTTAAAATATTTTATAAAGAAAGTTTAACCAATGGTCTTGAAGACATAGATATAAAAATTGGTATGTCAACAATTTACAAGAACTTGAAGGTTATAAACCGAAAAAAAAGTCATGATAACAGGCCAAAATTATTAATTGGAGATCATTGTATTATATCAAATCAATTAGTATTTGAAAGTGGTAAGGGAAGTGTTAAAATTGGTGATAGAACCTTTATTGGAGGAGGTCAGCTAATTTGTGTTGATCAAATAAATGTTGGCAATGATGTGTTGATTTCATGGGGTTGCACGATCATGGATAACGATGCACATTCATTAGTTTGGGAGGAAAGGAAAAATGATTTGCTTGACTGGAAAAAAGGACTGGAAGAAAAAAAGATCGGCTTCTACAAAGATTGGTCGCATGTAAAAGGTAAGCCCATAGTAATCAAAGATAAAGCATGGATTGGTTTTAATTCAATTATTCTAAAAGGTGTTACAATCGGAGAAGGTGCTGTTGTTGGGGCTGGATCAGTTGTTAGAGAAGATGTTCCGGACTATTCGCTTGTTATCGGAAATCCAGCGAAAGTTGTAAAAAGACTAAAATGACCTGGGAGGAAACGATTCTTTTTATTCAAGGTAACGAGGATTTCAACCAACTTGTGAGAGATAGCTATATCGAAAGTGATCTTAAAAGGAACGTGGTAAGATATGGAAATTCGGAGGAATTTGGTGAAATAAGAAAAATACTCAAAGACCTGTTTGGGGATAAGAGGCTTGAGATAGCTGACATCGGAAGTGGAAATGGAATTAGTGCTGTAAATTTAGCCTTACTAGGTCATCGAGTTAGAGCAGTTGAACCTGACGAAAGTGAAACAGTAGGTGCAAAAGCGATTGATTTTTTAAAGAAAGAGTATTCGCTAACCAATCTATCTGTATTGAAAGAATACGGCGAAGAAATTTCAATTGAAGGTGAATCTATAGACCTATATTTTTCAAGGCAGGCTATGCACCATGCCTCTGATTTAAATGGATTCGTTAGTGAGGCAAGTCGTTTATTAAAAAGAAACGGGTATTTTCTTACAGTAAGAGATCATGCGATTTATGATGAACATGATAAAAAGCAATTTCTAAAAAGCCATCCACTTCATCGATTCTACGGTGGCGAAAATGCATTCACACTTCAGGAATATATTAAGGCGATTGCAGATGCGGGGTTAACGTTAATAAAAATTATTAAACATTTTGATTCACCTATAAACTATGCTCCCATTTTGAAGGACGAGTTGACTGACCTACCACGAAAAGTAGAAAAGAAGCATTTTGATTATCTTTCCAAAAAATACCCTTTAATATCAAAGTTGCCTGGTGCATTTTTTCTTTATAAACTCAAATCAGGGTTTAACAAGAAAAATGTATTGGATGAGAAATTTATTCCGGGTAGAATGTATTCCTTCTTAGCACAAAAAAAATGAATGTCTTAATTGTTGGCTCCAAGGGTTTTATTGGTTCGCATTTAACAACCTATTTGAAAAATAAAAATTATATAGTTGTTGAATGCGATGTAGTCGTTGACTATATAACTCCGAACTATTTTCAGGTAGATGCCAGTAACTCAGATTACAGAGAAGTATTTTTAAAGCACCAAATAGATGTGTGCGTCAATTGCTCCGGTGCAGCCAGTGTTCCCGACAGTTTCCGGCACAATTTTCGTGACTTTACACTTAATGTGTCCAATCTTTATAGGCTTTTACATACTATCAAAGAAATCCAACCAAATACGAGTTTCATTAATTTAAGTAGTGCTGCTGTCTATGGTAATCCAAAATCACTCCCCATTAATGAAAATGAAGAATTGCGGCCAATCTCTCCCTATGGATTACATAAAAAGCAAGCTGAAGAGATTTGCCTGGAGTTTTATCGGTATTTTGAAATAAAAACAATCTCTTTGAGGATTTTTTCAGCATATGGTGAAGGCCTTAGAAAGCAGCTTTTTTGGGATTTGTTTCAAAAATCCAAACATTTGCAGACGGTTAAGTTGTTAGGAAATGGACAAGAGTCGAGGGATTTTATTCATGTTTTTGACATATGCAGGGCGATTCAAATGGTTATGGAAAATGCAACTTTTTCAGGACTGAAAATAAACATTGCTAATGGGGAAGAGATATGCATTAAGGATGCTTGTAATGTTTTTTTTAAATCAATGGATTCTGCAATTAATTTTGAATTTAATGGAAAGACACGAGGCGGAGATCCTACTAACTGGAAGGCAGATATTGGTCGTTTGAAGACAATGGGATATAGTAAAAGTATTAGTTTAGAGGAGGGCATAAAAAGATACGTTAAATGGATAAAAGACTTACCCTAGGTATTATTTATAGTAGGAATGAAAATTGGATTGCCGGTTCATATTATATCGAAAATCTTGTTTTTGCATTAAAAAGCCAAAAAAAATATCCTTTACCAAGAATCAAAGTCTATTCAGAAGAAGAGGAAAGCTATCGATTCTTACAAAACCTTACCGATTACCCGGAAATGTCGTTTGTGTTATTAAAGGACAATCAGAATTTTTTAGATAAAATAATCAATAAAATTTCTTACCTGATTGCAGGGAAACACACTATCATTAAAGGGATTGATAATGAGGTGGATGTGTTATTCCCAGCTTCAAACACCTATTTTTTTGATAAATTTGCCAATAAACTTTTTTGGATACCGGATTTCCAGGAAAAGCATTACCCAGATTTTTTTCCTAAGAATGAGTTAAAAAAAAGGGACAACCAACATAGACTGTTAGTAACAAGGAAATCTCCGATAGTTTTTAGCAGTAATGATTCTTTGAAGGATTTCAACCTGCATTATCATCATTCAAACAGGACGTTTGTTTTACCATTCGCGGTAACATTACCTTCTGTTGACAAAATTAAATTGAATGAAGTAGTAGAAAAATATGCTGTTCCGGAAATTTATTTTATTTGTTCTAATCAATTTTGGCCCCATAAAAATCATGAAATTGTTTTACAAGCTGTCGATCTATTGAAGAAAAAAGGAATAGATGTGAGCGTTATATTTACTGGGAAAATGAATGACAGCAGACAGCCAGGATATATTAATAAATTGCATTCTTTCATTAAGGATAACGACTTAAGTAGTAATATTAATTTTTTAGGATTCATTGATAGGGCCGAACAATTGATATTAATGAAAAACTCGTTAGCGATCATTCAACCATCGAAATTTGAAGGGTGGAGTACGGTGGTCGAAGATGCTAAATGTTTAAATCATCCAATTATTGTTTCTGACATTGGCGTCCACATAGAACAATTGGGTTCGGACTACAAATTTAAATTTGGATTGGATGATGCGAGGATGCTAGCATTTCAGATGGAGCAATTTATTTCAAATAAAACAATAGTTATCGATTACCATTATGGGGATCAAGTGAATAAATTTGGGGAAGAATTTATGAGAATTGCTAATAATGTCATTAAAAACTAGATTCCTTGTTGTTTTTTTTATTGTGCTGAGTAGTAAAGGTTTTTCTCAAACGGCCTCCTTCACAGCTCAGGACTCAATATGCGTTAATGAGGATTTAACCATTACAAATACAAGTATTGCTCTAGATAGTGGTGTCTGGGATTTTTGTTTTAACTCTTTGAGCCATGAAGTAAGTGCCTTGGATTTAGGTGTTTTTGATCAGGCTTCAAATCCTGAGGGCATTACACTAATATTTGATCAGGGCAAATGGTATGGCTTTTTATTGGGTAGAGATAACAATAAGATTTTAAGGCTTGATTTCGGGTTTGATCCAAAAAATCAAAACCCATTAATAGTTGATTTAGGAAACATAGGCGGACTGGTTTCAAGGCCAATGCAGATTAAATTTTTGAAAGAAGGAGTCAATTGGTATGCCATTTTAGCAAATCTTACAGGAAATTCACTTTCAAGAATAGACTTCGGTAATTCACTTTCAAACATTCCTTCAGGTGGTGTTGATCTTGGAAATTTAAGTAGTTGGAATACGATACGTGGACTAGACCTTGTCAATGACGGTTCTCGCACAATAGCGATAATTACCTCTTGGAATAATAATAAAGTAACTCTACTGAATTTTGGGAATAGCATAGCCAATATTCCAAACCCAGCAACAGATATTCTCGATATTTTATCTGGTAATTCCTTAATTAATCGACCTTTTGGAGTTGGATTATGTAAACAACGAGACAGCAAATGGTACGGAATGGTATCGAATTTTGGCAATGGGAAAATTCTTCATTTAGAATTTGGTTTAAACCTATTCAGTGAGCCCAATGTAAATGAAATTGGTTCACTTGCTACACCAAAAGGATTGGTCCTCGTTAGGGAGGGATTTGATTATTTTGGATTAATTGCAAGTTCTAGGATAAATAGAATTCATTTTAATGATTCCTTAGGTTTTAGAAATAGCTTGAATTTTGAAGTCGTAGATGACAAAGGATTGCTCAATGGTGTCTTTGGTTTAAGTGTAGTTAAAAATACCCCCAATCACACCCTTTTTACTATTTCTCAATCCACGAAAAAAATTGGGAGAATTGATTTTACAGACAATTGCTCGCAGCCAACCTTTACTTCAAGCACTGATTTCGAACCAAAAAGTATAAAGTATTCTTCCCCCGGCTCCTACCCCATCGAGCTCACCGCCTTCGACGAATTCGGAAACTATGATATTCATGAAGACACCGTCGTAGTAAAAAACACCACCGCCCCCACCATCTCCTACTCCACCGACAACCACTGCATCGAAAACTCCAATGATTTTACCGGTGTTTCATCAGATGATCCATCAATCACCTCCTGGCAATGGGATTTTGGGGATACCAATATGGCACTGGGGCAAAATGCCACCCATCAATTTGATACTGCAGGGGTGTATGATATTTCCCTTTCCATTGAGTCGGACAATGGCTGTACCAATCAGATTAAAAAACCACTGAGGATTTACGACAAACCTCAACCTGCCTTTTCGGTGGCTAATCCGACGTTGTGCTCAAATGCTGAGCTTGACTTCGTGAATGAATCACAATTGTTTGGTGCGGATACGCTGGTCTCCTATTCCTGGAATT